>JAJYKI010000066.1 GCA_021788675.1 bacterium
TTAAGCATAAAGTTATAGATTATACAAATAATGAATTTGCATAGAGTTGGTGAAAAAGCAGACTACCTTAATGATACGGCGCCCTTAACCTCAATTCAGGAAATCGCCAAAGCCACCCATGGCGTTGTTTCTCCTGCTAACGCCGTAACTCTTAGCGGTCTTGCTCTAACCATTAGTGGGCTTAAAGATTTAGAAGCCGGAGACCACAACTTTAAGCCAATATTTAAAATATTGAGTGGAAGGCTTTTAGATATCGCAGACGGACATGTGGCGGATTATTTTAAAACTAAGAGCAGTGTTGGTGAAGCGGCTGATTCTATAGCAGATAAAATAGCTGCTTTTTATGCTTTCAAGGTTTTTTATCAAAAAGCCGAAGAAAACGTGATTCCTTCATTTTTTTATAAATACGCCGTAGCTCAAAACTCTGCAAACTCATTTATTACAGTAAGCTCAAAACTTTTCGGCAAAGAAGTGCACTCTTCTTTTAGCGGTAAAATATCTACCGCTACGCAATGGGCGGCAGTTCTATCCTACCTTATCGCCGATACTTACAGGTATTCTGAACGGCGGCCTCGCCAAGCGAAGCTATTTAAAGCATTGGGTCATACGGCCGCGGCTTTAACTATAGGCTTAGGATCTAAGGCAACTCTTGAGATGGCCGGCAACCTATTAACAAGTTCAAAAATGATTAACAATACAGATCGCTACTAAAAAAGAACAAGACCTTACGCATATTCAGGCATAAAAAGCTGCTAATTAACTTAGTAAGCTCTATGTATGTATTTAGACTCGGCTGAACTTGATCTTACGTCAGTGTAAACATTCGCCTATCTTATATTTTTGACCAAATAAACCCTGCTCAACTCGCCATATAACTTTATGCTCGGCACCAACCTTACCGTGACACCATGTGCAAGTATTTTTGCTGTAGTGAGGCTTAATAGTTGGCTAACTATGATATTGTTTATAATCACGCTTCAATATGCCACCTGCATACTAACTAGCTGAGCTATCTTTAATTCTCATAGTTTTATGTCAAGCTTAGATTTATCACAGATAGGTTCAGGAGATTATTTGGAATTAGATGGCTATAGGATTTTGTAATAAATTTTGAATAGATGTCGCGTCTGGCGGGCCGTAGCTGGGCAGGTCTGGAACTACTTCATCCGATATCAACCAGAGAAATTTGCGGCAAGCTCTTGTAATCATCATCAAAAGCAACCAGTTTACCGCCTAGCTGACTACATGTAGCTGCTATCCACATATCATTATTAGAAAGACTAATACCATGCTTTCTGGCCCAAGTTGCTAGTTCTGCATACTTTATGGATGTATCTTGATCTGGACAAAATATTTCGAATTGTAATTCGTGGATAATGCTAGAATACTTGTCCAAGTTCTTGAGCTCACGAGATCCGTACATAAATCCGTAACGAACTTCCGCGTCTGTCGCCAAAGGAATTATGTAACGATCAAATTGGTTGCTTGCTACCGTTTTTATTAGTTGTTGATCTTCATCGAGAAATCGAGACAAAGCAGTAGTATCAAATACTAAAGTCATTTTCTTCCTGCTTTTGTTTTGCCTTAGAGACTTTGTCCATCTGAGCAATTGCTTTTTGAGCCGAATCAATGTCACTGCTAGCTATACGGTGCATATCAAGCACCTTATGAATTTGCTGAATGCGTTGTTCCAGGGTAGTTGTGCCAGCAGTACGCTGAAGAGCGTCAACAACCAAGCTGTTTAGGCTTACACCTCTCTGGGCAGCCAACTTAGTCAGTTTTTGTTTAGTAGAAAAATCAATCCCTCGGATAGTAATTTGTTGAGTAGAGTCATTCATATGCCTGCATTATATAGCAGTCAATGAATGCATGTCAATATATTCTTGGCGGGCCGTGGCTTTGCAGGCGTGGAACTATTTCTCTAAACTTCAATTGGATCAAATAAACGAAGATCGGGTACTTTCTCAAAATCCGCGATGTTATGCGTCCATAGCTCGAGGTCGTTCACTAGAGCCGTGGCAGCTATGATGGCATCTGGCAACTTTATGTTTATGCTGCGTCTAAGTTCTATAACTTTGCCTGTGACTACTCTATCAAAAAGGTGGTTTTTCATGGAAGCAAGCAAATCTTCAAAGTATTTTGCATCTTCTGGATCTATAAACTCGTATGCGAGCACTTCTGCGATGATAATATTGCACGTGTCCAGGGTTGTGCTCTTTAGTCTATTTTCTATTCCATCACTTAGTTGAGAACCATGAAGGTAAATAACTATATTGGTATCGAGCAGAATCATTACTTGCTCTGTCTTCGGTCTTTCCAGTCACGCTGCTCTCGTTGCCAAGCCACAGGATCTGATATGCCCTTCACTGGGCCATGCTTCAGTCCATGATTAATTAATGCATTCAATGCTTTTTGTTGTCTGGTTAGTGGTTCGTCGATATCTACAACATCACCTAGCTTTAAGTTATTCTCATCAATATAGCGTTTTGGTACACGTAATGCATATGAATTACCGGTTTTTGTAACTATTGCTTGAGTCATACTTGACATTGTACTTACATGTACTAACAATGTCAAGAGTCCGTACTAAAAAGCCTCTCAGCGAGAGGCTTAAACATATGCAGTATGGCGGGACATCGAGTCGGACTTCCGAACAATCAAAGAGTTGGCTATGTTGTAAATTAGGTAAAATCAGTCTAGAGGATGCTGTCTAGGACTTATTTAGTTCTTATAAAGTTGATCGTGATTGCCAACAGCTTCAAATAGCACCCTGTCACTGGTGATTATTTTGAAATGCAGACGTAAATCACCACCAACACTAATTGATCTATACCCTCTCCACTTTCCATAAAGTGAGTGATTACGCAGATCTTTATGAAAAGGCTTATCTATAAATAGCTCAATTGCCTCCAAAACCTGTTGACGTTGTTGGGAAGTCAGCCTGCTCTGAAATTGCTTATCAAAGCCCGTGCTAAAATCAATATTCATTACATTAACGATTTCAGGTGAGAAACCGCCTCTTCTTTAGAATTTGTACGTGTAATATTACGATTATGCTTGATGTCTTCATCAACTTCACGCATGATCTTTTCTAAATAAGGTGTTGGTTCTAGTGCGGGAGTTAATGTCAATTCGCCCTCACGTATTGCCTGTAAAGTGGCAGCGGTTATAAACGCACTGGTTGACAAGCCAAGTGAAGATGCAAAATCAGCAATTGCTTGCTTGGTATTCTTATCAGTTCTGATAGTTAATGTTGTATCACTCATGTGTTACATTGTACTACAAATGACTGCATAATGTCAATGGCGGGCCCGACCGGATTCGAACCGGCGATCTCCTCCGTGACAGGGAGGCGTGATAGGCCTCTTCACTACGAGCCCTTATTACTTTAAATACAGGGGCAATAATATCAGACAAATATTATTCCTACAAATAATAATTGGTGCGGGTGGGGAGAGTCGAACTCCCGTCTCGGCCTTGGGAAGGCCATATAATGGCCGTTATACTACACCCGCGTATTGTGGAGCCACCTGTCGGGATCGAACCGACGACCTACACGTTACGAATGTGTCGCTCTACCAACTGAGCTAAGGTGGCGCTGTTGTATACCGCGTCATTATAGACTAAAGCTGGTACAATGTTGAGAGCTTATGAAAATTGCCAAATCTTATTTTCGTGACCACATAATTTTATTTATTTTGACGCTAAATGTTTTTATTGGTCTGCTATCGGCCGTTATTGTGTTTTTGCGACTATCGAGCTCTCACGGTAGTAGTTACATTATCCAGTATCGTTCTAGTCTTGGTGTTAGTGCTTTTAAGACTGGTGGAATTATAGATATGGTTAGTTTTGCCATATTCGCACTGCTTATCATTGCAATTACATTCGTGCTTAGCTTCAGTACCTATAAAATCAATAAAAATCTATCTTTAGTCGTACTTGGTTTTGGTGTGCTACTCCAGATATTGTCAATTGTGGTAAGTAATGCACTTTTTGTGCTGCATTAAGCTATGACAGACATTGAAATTCCTTTTGAAAAAGATCGCAAAGGCCATTACCGTTTTTTTGAAATCTTGCCCGGAACTCTTAGTTGGACACTTCTTTTCCTGCCGTTGATACTTAGTTTCATTAACATAACTGTTGCGGTTATATTTGTACTTGTCTATCTGTTAATTTATTTTGTCAGATCGATTGGCTACAGTATCAGCTCTCTGCGTGGCTATAGCACAATGAAACAACATATGAAGCTGGACTGGGGGGCATTAGTGGATGATGTTGAAAACAGAACAGTTGATCAATTGCGTGGCGTCCATAAGCCGAAATGGCATGTAGACAACATAAGACTGCTTAAAGATAGTGCTAATCCTTATCGCCCATCGCAATTACTTCATGCTGTAATAATTGCAACTGTAAATGAAAGCCGTGATGTGCTCGAGCCTACCATTCGATCAATTATTGACGGCGCGCATGATAACAAAAAAATAATTTTGGTAATAGCATACGAAGGTCGCGCCGGGGAAGAGGCAGAGAAAAGAGTTAAGTCTTTGATCGACGATTACGGTGACTATTTCTACGACGCTATGGCATATAAGCACCCGGCTAAATTACCGAACGAGATCATAGGGAAGGGCGCCAACATTACTTGGGCGGGTAGGCAACTGGCTCAATATCTTGAGGCAAAAGAAATTGACCCCGGTCGC
>JAJYKI010000067.1 GCA_021788675.1 bacterium
CGTCAGTTCTCCTTTGAAGCGAGCTTACGACTCGGCCCGTATCGTGGCTGAAGATATCGGCTTTCCGGTCGACAAAATTATTATCAGTGACTATCTGGTCGAAAGGGATTTCGGACCATTGGAAGGCACGCGCTATACTCGAAGTCACAATCTTGATCAGATTGACGGAGTTGAACACAGCACATCGGTAATTGTCAGAGCCGAGGAAGCTTTGAAGGTAATCAATCAGCTTGATGCCGACACGGTATTTGTAGTTGGACACGGCACGATTGGTCGCGCCTTGCGACACATAACAAATCCAGACCTTGACTACTATAAGACGACAAGCTTTAATAACGCCGAGGTAGTTAAGCTAATTTAAGGTTATAATAAACTGATAATAACTTACGGCGGCGTAGCTCAGCTGGTTAGAGCACAGGACTCATAAGCCTGGGGTCAGAGGTTCAAGTCCTCTCGCCGCTACCATTACGCTTATACCTAATTTAATAGTTCCGATTTTTAGGCCACGATGATTGGTCTAATCTGTAAACTTTGAGTTAACCAATACGACCGCCGCATCGGTTTTATTGGACATACGGATAAGAGTTATTTCACCGGCCTTGATTTCAGATAAATTAGCTGGCTTGCCATCAATGCTTATAAGCGTAGACTTTGAGATATTTATAAGCTGGCTTGACCCGGTTCGTGTATTATCTATGGTTAATGAATTTTGGCCGACGTAAATAACCATACCGAAAGCAAAATGACGGTTAAGAACTTTGGCGGGAGTTAACGATAAATGACGCTGTTGTGAACTCTGATAAACCGTTCCGGCGTAAAAACTGACCGCTATTAGTATTACGAAAGAGACTGCCGTAATTAACGACGTTAAACGAAAACTAACCGATGGCTTTAAACTGGTGGAGCTAATGCTTGCAGGCCGCGAATCCGGCTCGTTATTGTCTGCCACTTAAAATCTCCTATGGTAATAGTTTTACCATAAACTAGCTTTGAATTGACTGGATATTATTTTTTCTTTTTGGCTACGGAACTATTTACCAGCTTGCCGTCTTTCAAGCGAAAAGATTGATCTGTCTTACCGGCGATACTTAAATCGTGCGTAACAGCTATAATAGTCGTTTTTTCTTTCTTGGTTAAATCGTGCAGTAGGTTGAATATCTTGCGCCCGGTATCACTGTCCAGATTTCCGGTCGGCTCATCGGCTAAAATATATTTCGGCTTATTGGCAAGAGCGCGGGCAATCGCCACTCTTTGCTGTTGACCACCGCTCAACTTTCCGGGCTTGCGATCCATCTGATCGTCGCTTAAACCGACTTCTGCGAGCAATTCCCTAGCTCGTGCTAAACGCTCGGTCTTCGCCACTTTAATAAATTCCATTGGCAGCATGACGTTTTCAATTGCCGTCAAATTTGGCACCAGGTTATAGCTCTGGAAAACGAAACCAATTGTATTGGCACGATAAGAATTAAGACTGTTAGCGTTCAGTTTGGTTATATCGCTGCCATCAACCTCAATGGCACCGTCGGTTGGTTTATCCAGAGCGCCCAAAAGGCTCAGTAGCGAAGTCTTACCGCTACCGCTTTGCCCAATAATGGAGATAAATTTCCCGTCCGGTATTTCAAAACTCACTCCGTCTACCGCCTTGACGACCACGTCGCCAGACTTAAAATATCTTTTTAAATCCTTAACTTTAAGCATTTTATTCAACCCTCATTACTTCTGCCGGTCTAACCTGCGCGATAAAATAAGTTGCCGCTAACGTACCGATTATAGCTATGACTACTGCCGCCAATAAACCGTAGCCAATGATCCCATAGCCGACTGCGGCATGAATGGTACTGACGTCACCACGAAGCGCGGCCAGGCCACCAAAATGCCTGGCAAACCCAAATCCTCCGCCCGGTCCGGCAGCCTTGACGCTTGTGCCGGTCGACGAATTACTGACCAGCATTTGCGTGATCGGATTAGACGTGATGGTGCCGATTATAATCCCCAAGACTGCGGCTATAAGGGTTAGGGTGACTGACTCTGCCATGAACTGACCGAAAAGTCTCAGGTTGCTTGACCCCATTGCTTTAATTATCCCGATTTCGCGACGCCTCTCCCTGACAATCATCACCATGCTCATCAAGACAATAACCGCACCGGCTATAACCGCACCCACTAGGCTGTAGAGTGAAACCGTTTGGATGCTCTGAAGGCTGGAAACGGCGGTCTGGGCTTGCTGTTCGGAATTAGTTACATCGGCACTACTGCCCAGTATTTGCTTTATTTTGCTGGTGACGGACGAAAGGTTAATAATGGAATCGACGTAAGCCGTCGCTGCCGTAACATCGCCAACTTGTCCGCTTAAACGCTGCACGGTCGCTAGCGGCATGATCACCTGGTTATCGCCAAACTTAGTACCGGTCGAAAATATACCGGAAACCGTAAATGTCGTATTGTAAGCCGTAAATGTCGAGCCGACTTTGAGGTTATTCTTTGCTGCCAGTGCCGAGCCGACCATTGCCACATCAGCATCGCTCAATCCGTTAATTACACTACCCGATTTAAGACTAAAACTTCCGCCGCCGGTAGTAGCCGAAGAAGATCCTAAATTGGTTGGATCGGTCGTACCATTAACTGTCACTGGGGGTGTGAAATTAAAGTTAGGAGCGAAACCGCCATTGCCGCCGGCGAAACCGTTGCCGGCAAAGCGCCGGCCGAGCGATCCTGCCGATATGGCTGAGCTTAGATTAGTGTCGCTGCTGGTTAGTCGATCGCTCAGCGTTTCATCAAGCTTGGTAACGTGTGGCTCTGATGACACGGCTTTAAGCTGGCTTTGCGTCAGCGGCGTACCGCCACCGGCAAAACCGCGCAGGCCGGCCGGAAAAATGCTGACCGTATTATCGACTGAACTTTTAACGCTGTTTATCTTTTGTGAAACCGCCTGGTTGGCAATTAGCATTGACAAGGCCAGCCCTATACTCAGTCCAATAATCACAACCAGAGCGGTAGTTCTGGTTGCATTACGAAATGCGTTCCTGACACCACGACTAAACCAGTTCATTTGATTCCTTTTCTATTATGATTGGAATTTAGCACGTGATTGCTGATACCAAGCTTAAGATTTCCTGACTAGTGGAATCGAGATTATAAATTTGGTACCGCGCATATATTGCGACTTAATATGTACGCTGCCTCCGAAGTCATTTTCGATTGTGGATTTAACCAAAGCTAGGCCAATGCCAAGACTGCGCCCGCCGGCTTGTTTGGTGGTGTAAAAAGGTTCGAATACTAGCCCTAGATCAGATTTTTTAATTCCCTTGCCAAAGTCGATTATTGACACAAAGACATGGTTATATTTTTTCTCCGTCTTAATCATCACCTGCTTGTTGGCAATTGATAATTCATCATAGGATTCGATGGCGTTAACTACCAGATTTGTAATGACTCGTTGGAGTTTAACTAGGTCGCCACGCAAGCGGATATTCGGCTCCAATTCAGTAATAATTTCTGTTGCTTTTAAATCAGCGTAGACTTCAAGTGTCCGACAAGCCTGCTTGATGAGGGGATTAAGCGAAAATAGCCGCCTAGGCGCTTCATTTCCCAGCTGTTGTCTGGCAGACTTAATATAGCGCTCTATTCTTTTTAAGTCCGCCAGGGCGCGCTTTAGCTGCCGACTCGATTGCTCAGCTTGTAGGTTGCTCAGTGTAATCGTTGCCGCCGTCAAAGGCGTGCTTAAATCGTGCAGCAAGCCGGCCCCAATCCGGCCGAATTCAGCGTAGCGTTGCATTTCCGGGTCAAAAGACTGTTTGGTGTCGGCCGGTAACATGCGACGACGAGTTTCTTGTTTTAGCCAGGTAACGAGCGATGTCATGTCCCGGCTCCGATAATTAATCGGCCCTCACCGCCGGTTTATCAATGGCAAGCGCGTAACCCAGACCATGAACGGTACGAACCAGACTGCTATCAAAACCGTTGTCAATCTTATCTCTCAGGCTTTTGATATGAACGTCTATGGTATTGGTAGTGGGCTTGGAGCCTTTGCCCCAGACATATTCACTTAAGTAAGTACGACTGACAGCAGTGGGTGCATTTCTGAACAGGCATTCAAGGATGGCGTATTCTTTACGACGAAGATCAATCGTGATGCCCGAGCGCACAGCCTGACGTGTCTTTGGATTTAATTCCAAATCCCCAGAAACTAAAATAGATTTTGCAGGGTAAGCCGATAGCCTGAGTAATACCCTGATGCGAGCCCGTAATTCAGCCATGCTGAAAGGTTTAGTAACGTAATCGTTGGCGCCGGAATCCAACAATCCGACCTTACTATTAAGACTACTATCCCCACTTAAAACTAAAACCGGTGTATTAACACCGGTTTCACGTAGGCGCTGGAGCAATTTGGCTCCATTAGCGTCGGGTAAATTTAAATCTAGAATGATGAGATCAAGAGGAAGGGTCTCGGCTTTTTTAAGGCCCGAAACGGCGGTTTTGGCAGTGTCCACTTTGTACGTATGACTCAGCGAACTATATAAGGCAAGCGTTAAGTTGAGGTCGTCTTCGACTATCAACAAGCGTTTTTGTACCATTAGTGCCCTAAACCTACCCTGGTATCATAAGGTGATACCTTATCCCTGCCACCCTTGAGGCAGAGAGTACAATATTAT
>JAJYKI010000068.1 GCA_021788675.1 bacterium
ATAATATGCCTGAAGCTTATACTCATTGGTCAAAGACTGGCTAAGCGCATTCTGCACATCGGCCGGTAAAGTCGCTACCGGATAATTCAAGTTAGGCACCTGAAGACAGGTATCCGACAGACAGTTCTGCTGATTAATACGTTGCTGGAGTTGGATAGGCTCATCAGTTGGCGTCGATAGTTGCGCCTGATTCTGATTTTGAGTCTGGGTTTGGGTTTTGGCGGTTGTATTATTATTTTTACTGGCCATATATATTCCGGTACCGGTAGCCGCGCCGGCCAGAATAATAGCCGCAATAATAGCAATGACTACTTTATTCATAGCAGCCTCCTTTTCATTAAGACAGTAACCGTTATATGCTTGACGGCAAGTTTTTTCTATAACAATGCTTACACGTCACAATAATTGATCGCATGTGTTTTTATACGCCGCCTATCGGCTTTTAAAACTAAACAATGCCTGCAATCAAGCCGATAGACTAACCGGATTTTCGTTTAGGCACGATATCGCCCTATCGACTGCGATTTTTGCAATATCCGCATTAAGCAGTTCAAATTTATGAACATTTTTTAGCGCCCTGTTTGCTATTTCAAGATAGCGATTTTTATCATCTTCACTTTTGGATATCCGCCTAATACGACCGGCCAGAATTGCCGAATCGATCATTTCGATTGCTTTTAATGAAACCTGCAGGCTCTCAAGCAAGCCTGCCTCATCCATGAATGACGCCATTACTTCAGTATCGGGCACATCTACACCGTCATATGTCTGGTGGATTTTGACATGGTCAGTCTTAAGCAGCCATATGCTATTAAAGGGGTGCTCGCGGAAATTTCTAGTAAGTTCATTGTCGGCATAAAGGGATTTAGGCCAGTATAGATGGTGGCGATTGATTGTATCTAAGCATTTGGATGGAGCAAAGAAACTGATTTTGGAGGGATCTATTAGTTCGGGCAGGAGCACTAGTCCAAAACCGTCGGTTTCGGGACAGTGCTCAAGACCCATCAGTCAAGCCTTTTAATTGTTAGCTTTTTATTTATGACCATTAATTAAAATCTACATTATTTCGATTGCTATGTAAAAGTATCGGGGCAATTCGTCTATCCTATGCCGTTTAAAAAACCGTCCCGATAGCCTTTAGTATAAGACTCAGCTTCTTTAGCTAGATTTTGTCCGTCAATCAAATCATGAGCTAATTCGATACCAGCGAGATGGATTCCTATGCAATATAGTGTAAACATGGCCACTTGATCTTCCGATGCACCCGGGAACAAAGATTCTATAAATATTCCAGGCGCGTGCTGCGATGAAACCACCTTAGCGGATAACTCAAGATACGGAATACCGGGATCCGTTTCAGATATTTCATTTGCCATATTTCTCAATAATATATTAATTCACTGGGGCAGGCTACAAGAACACTTTTAATTTGACTATATTTATCGGGACACTAGGGCTTTTTAGGCTTTTTGGTAGTACTCGACAAAACTATGCCATACCTTTGATGCATCGCGCGTGCTATTGTCTTTGCCTTGATCATAAATCTCGGAAATACTTAGTCCGTTATCGCCGTCCAGCGTAGTAACCCTGGCCGCTGCCGGCCCGGATTTGCCTTTTGGCTTGTCCAACAAAAAGCCACTGTGTTTGTAGCTGAACAGTTTTATATGATCGGCGTCTTTAAACGCTAGGTACATAACTAAATGCACACGTTTGTTCTTAAGTTTGCCCGTCAGATTAATAAAGTCACGATCGCTAAACCAATGATTGATCGATTTCATATATGGACCAGGAAAGCCGTTTAGAGCTTCAAAATACCAGCTATCGTCACTTACTACTACTGGCTGCTTTAAAACAGAGTATGCCTTAACAACCTTATCTGTAACAATCTCAGCCGGATCCTCGGATTGAATTTCAATTATCTCCAGACTTTTTTGGATCAATTCTATACCGTAAGACCTACACACATCCGCGGCGGCTTTATATTTTTCTCGATTACCGGTAGAGAAAATTAGCTGACTCATGATGACCTTTGTTTAAATTATCCTTTAATTGATAGATTGTGACAACTATTGGTTTATAATTGCACGCATCGGGGGTGGCCATTTTGCTACTTAGTATAGGACACTTAAATGAAAATCGTACGACCAGAAGAATTTTATTCCGAAACACCGCCGCCCAGAATTATCGGCACCGAAAGCGAATGCAGCATTCAAAGTGGCAACAATTATGATCTTCAACAGTACATATTGCCAAAATCCTTGCGGCGAAGCGGCATCAAATCAGCTAACGGGTTTTTAGATAACGGCTATAGGCTATATGTAGATGTAGGCCATTTAGAGATTGACACGCCCGAATGCCTGGGTCCAAGACAAGCTGCAGCGGCTGACTACGCCGCAGTTTTATTGCTCGGAAAAATAGTTGAAAATTCAACCGTTCAATACGACGGACTATACCGCCATACCGGCACCGAGATTAATGGCGAAGGCTGTACTAATGGCTACCATGAAAATTTTATGATACCAAGCTCAATAGCTAACAGTAAGCTTTTAGATATTATCTATGCCAGCCATCTAGCCAGCCGCATCTGGTCTTTTGCAGGAGCAGTGACGACTAAGTTTAATTTATCCCAAAAGATTAAGGATATTTCAGGACGACCCTTAGAAAGACACGATCAAAGTAGACGCCTAAGCAACAAGCCTATGGCAATGATTCCTTCCTTGGATCAAGATACTATCGGCAACACTAATGATTGGTCAAGATTAGAAGTCAGATTTGCAGATACGGGATTTTCATTAACAGCCAGATACTTAAGTCTGGCAGCCGGTTCTCTGGTACTGAGATTGATTGAGCATAAGAACATAGTTGATACCGAAAACTTGATAAAAAGTTCATTTAAGAAACCATTAGAAGCTGCGAATCGTTTCAACTTGGCTCTTAGTTTTAAAGAAACAGCTTTGACTATTGGCGGCAAAACGATTTCTGCCCTTGACTACCAAAAGTTATTAGCCAGTGAAGCGAAGCTGCTGTCTGAAAAGATAGAGCTACCTGAAGATGAAGCCAAGGCAATTGATTTATGGATATCTGTTTGCGATCAGCTAAGCCAGGCAGACCTGTCGTCTGGACAATATGAAGGACTTTTAAAAGTATTGGACTTTCCAATCAGGCATTTCTATTTAACATCCCGCTTCCCCGAAGAGATAATTAATAGCCATAATGCCGACGTCGTCCAAGCAAATATTATGTGGGACAGAATTTCGCCGATCGGAGGAGGCATGACTTATTGGTCTAGAATAAAGTCTGATTATGTCAGTGACGACGACGTTAAGCGGGCCTTGACTAAACCACCAAAAACAAGAGCTTCGATTCGATCAAGCATAATAAGCACCAACAGCATACGGTCGTTAGATAACACCACCTGGTCGTATACTGACGTCAACGGATCCCGTGTTAACTTCGGAGATCCCTATGACAGCTATTGACCATTTTTTTGTCTGAAGTTTTTGACAAATTCTTCCGAGTCTTCTCCTAGAAGCTTGTCAATTTCATCTAGTATTTTATCTACGTCCAATGTTTCTTTTTCGGTGTCACTTGAACTACCACCAGCTTTTTGTTTTTGAGCCGTCTCCACGGCCTCTTGAGTTACGGGATATTCTTCTCTGTTCCTTGAATCTTTAACTCTTGCGGTTTCCATATTGAGCCCCTTTATATATTTACAAATTTTCTCACAGCTATTTTTTTATAGCAAACTAGAATACAGCCATAATTATTTTGATTCCCATGCGGGGTTATTAAAACTCACGTCGGAAATTATAATCATGAGGGTAACCAGCTTGTTGTCCTTAATGGCCGTTTTTAAATCTGACGCAAGCCGTAATTTCCAGACCTATCATTTTTCTTTTTTAAGTTAAATTTATGTTTGCGCCGCGGCGGCTTTTCAATAACTAATATTTATGGAAGCGCAAATGATATATATTTAGTAAAATTAAATGTAGTGAAAAATAGTAAATTAACTAACAAATTGTACGTATTGGCCGGCTTTTTTATTGCTATAATCGTTGCGGGTTTAATATTTGTTGCAATCGAGCACTCAATTCAAAGCTTAGCCGTTCAAAGTACACCAGTCCCTAATCAAGCCTCCGCTACTAACACAGTAAGTTCCAGCCCTTACGCAGTTCTAAGCCCGGCAACCGTACCCTCTAAGACTGCGGAGTGTTCAACGCCTATTTCTTTTGCAAGCAATGGCACTTCCGGACCGATTACCTGTTCAAACGGCGATCTAAATATTAAAGAATGGAAGGCACTGGCGACCGTTGAGCCATCAGTTATGACCCTTGGCTATAGTCCAAGTCTTAGCCAAGTTGAGGCAGCCATCTGTACCGACGTTAGAAACACCCGATCCGACTCTAATACCAATTACGCCAGTCTGATCGAAGCCAATGTCTACAATATATCCAAGCTCTATTACGGCTGGAGTTTTTCGACAAACCCTATATCTATTCTATCCAGTGGACAATGCTGAAACCAGTAAGCATAAAAGACTAGCCTTAAACTATGGTAGTTTTGCTGATTTTTGACGGAAAAATAT
>JAJYKI010000069.1 GCA_021788675.1 bacterium
AGTGTTATGTTGAACATAACGCTTACGCAGACGATTCTTGACTCCAAACTGGCTCAGTACGCCAGCCGCTTCCGTTCAATGAAAAGCGCTAACGAGAAAGCCGAGGAAACTAATCACAATCTAAAACTGGACTATAACCGTACTAAGCGCTTCATTGCCGATGAGCGTCTCAAAGAGGTTGTTAACGGGCTGAGGAAGGCAGGGCAGGCAGCATGAGCAGGGGAGTGGTCACGTCGATCCGCGGACTGGTTGTAGAAGTTGAATTTGATGATGAAGTTCCTATGCTAAGAGAGCTTTTAAGGGTAGATAATCCTAAAAAAGCTCCTCTAATCGTTGATAGCTTAAACAAAGGTCACCGGGCGGTCTGCATGAACGTCAACGCCGACAGCACCATTCAAAAAGGCATGGTCGTTGAAGGCAGTGGCCATAGTCTTGAGATACCAGTCGGAGACAAGCTTATCGGGCGGGTAGTCGATGCGTTGTGTCGTCCGATTGACGGCGAGGCGCCAATTGAAGATGACAAAATGGATAAGCGCAATATCTTTATTGCCCCTAAACATGGTAATAATTTCGCCTCCTCACAAGCGGAGATACTAGAAACCGGAATCAAGGTGATAGATTTCTTCACGCCGTTCGTCAAAGGGCGCAAGATCGGCGTAATCGGTGGCGCCGGCGTTGGTAAAACGGTTTTAATCATGGAGCTGATGCATAACATCGCCAAAAGCGGCAGCGGCATGTCTTTCTTTGCCGGTATCGGGGAGCGTATCCGTGAAGGCCAGGAACTGTATGAGACATTAAAGTCCAGTGAGCTACTTAATAATACCTGCATGTTCTTCGGTCAGATGGACCAGAATCCAATCCAGCGTATGCTGGTCGGTCTGTCGGCGGTGACGGAAGCCGAGTATTTCCGTGACGAACAGAATAAGGACATCTTGTTCTTTGCCGACAATATGTACCGTTATGTCCAGGCCCATAATGAGGTGTCGACTATTTTGGATCAGGTGCCGAGCCAGGGCGGTTATGAACCGACTATTTTCTCCGATGTAAAGTCGATTGAGGACAGGCTAAGTTCAACCGATAAGGGATCAATTACGTCTATCCAGACGATTTACGTGCCGGCAGACGACTTGAGCGATCCGGCCGTGCAGATGATCCAGCACGAACTAGATGCCGTTATAGTACTGTCGCGGACCGTGGCTGAACAGGGAATTCGTCCGGCAGTCGATTTGCTCAGGACCAACTCTTCCCTGCTCAGTCCGGAAATAGTGGGGGAGCGTCATTACGTTTTGAGCTTGCAGGTCCAGGCTTTAATCCAGAAATATGAATCGCTAAAAGGTATTATTGCCATCATTGGCGAAAGTGAGCTGAGTGCCGCGGACCGGGCCGATTACGCCAAGGCCAAGAAGTTAATCCAGTTCTTCTCGCAACATGTCTTTGTGATGGAAAAACAGACCGGTCAAAAAGGCGAGTACTTCAGTCGTGACGAAACCCTTAAGGGTGTTGAAGAGATAATTGTCTGATGGCAGAAGCTAAGCCGACTAAAAAAGACAAAACCCTCCACGTTAAAGTCGCATCGCCTTTTCAGACTTACTTTGACGAACCGGCTTATAGCATATCTGCCGTTAACGACACCGGTCCGTTTGATATTCTGCCCGGGCACCATAACTTCATTACCCTGCTGATCCCTTGCGAGATAAAGATCAGGACTACAAGCGATGAAGATATGAAGATTCGTATCAGTGGCGGCATGATGCACGTTAAGGCGGATATGGCCAACGTATTCCTGGATGTTTAAGATTGGCCAAATAGTTAAGGATATTTTAAAATATAGCTTAAGATGGCTAAAACAGTTTTTGTCGGCATGTCCGGCGGAGTTGACAGTTCGCTGAGCGCGGCTTTGCTTAAAGAGCAAGGCTATAAGGTGGTGGGTGTGTATATGAAGAACTGGACCAGGGATCTGCCGGGTTTTGTGTGTCCATGGAAAGAGGATTACCACGACGCCAAGACGGTAGCGGTCCAGTTGGGTATTCCGTTTCGCTTGTTCGATTTTGAAACCGAATACCGCCAAGCCGTGGTCGATTATATGATCGAGGGATATAAGCAGGGACTAACGCCTAATCCTGACATCATGTGCAATCAGGAAATCAAATTCAAGCTGTTTTTGAATACCGCTTTGCAACAGGGTGCGGACATGATTGCGACCGGACACTACGCCAGAACGTTAGACGGGCGTTTATATAAAGGCAAAGATGACAATAAAGATCAGAGCTACTTTCTCTATCGGATAAGCCAGGACGCACTTCAGCATACGCTCTTCCCTGTCGGCGAACTCAGTAAAGATCAAGTTAGAGCCGAAGCGGCCAGGCGCCAGCTGATTACGGCCGCCAAGCGTGACAGTCAAGGTATTTGTTTTGTCGGTGAAGTCGGTATCAGACAGTTTTTGCTTAACGAGCTCGGCGAGCAATCTCCCGGTCAGATCATTGATCAATCCGGCCGGGCAGTCGGGACTCACGATGGTGCCATATTCTATACGATCGGCCAGCGCCACGGACTTAATGTGGGCGGTGGTCTACCTTATTACGTCACCAATAAGGATATGGCGAAAAATATCGTTTATGTCACCACCGACATTAACGATGCTAAATTGTGGAGCACCAGAGTCGACTTAATCAACCCCTGGTGGATAAACGTGCCTCCCAAAGCCGGCAAGGAATATATGGTGAAGACCCGTTACCGTTCAGCCAGCGTCGCGTCGACCATTTTGGATATAACAAAAGACAAACTAAGCCTTAGTCTGAGCGAAGAGGTCAGGGCGGTCAGTCCGGGCCAGTCAGCCGTTATCTATGATCAAGACCAGGTTCTGGGCGGCGGAATTATTCTTAAAGGCGAATAAACTGTTAGAATAGTTGAATATGAAAACTGCACAAGACATACGCCAAGCTTATCTCAAATTCTTTGCCGCAAAGCAACACGCGGTCATTCCGCGAGCGCTGTTGGTGCCGCAAGACGATCCGACGACACTATTTACGGGTAGCGGCATGCAGCCCCTGCTTCCCTACTTGCTTGGTCAACAACACCCGGCCGGAAGCCGATTAGTTGACAGCCAGACATGCATAAGAGCTCAAGACATAGACGAAGTCGGCGATAATCGTCATACCACGTTCTTTGAAATGCTTGGTAACTGGTCGCTGGGCGATTATTTCAAACGGGAACAGATTGCTTGGGTCTGGGAGTTTATGACCAAGGTTATAGGGCTTGACCCGAACCGGATTTATGTCAGCTGTTTCAGTGGTAATGAAGCCGCCGGCATACCTAAAGATACAGACAGTGCAGCCGTCTGGACTGAATTATTTAAAGCCGCCGGCATCGATCCTAAGCAGGTTGAGCTGGGTACGGAGGAGAAAGGTTCTAAGCTCGGTGATCAGGGCGGCCGGATATTCTTTTATGGCGATAAGAACTGGTGGTCGCGTAGCGGTAGTGCCGACTCTATGCCGGTCGGTGAACCGGGCGGTCCGGATACGGAATTGTTTTATGTTTTTCCCGAAGTCATCCATGATCCCAAATACGGAGAGAAATGCCATATAAACTGTGATTGCGGTCGTTACATCGAACTTGGCAACTGTGTTTTCATGGAATATCTGCGCACCGACGAGGGCTTTGCCAAATTGCCCAAACAGAACGTTGATTACGGTGGTGGTTTGGAGCGTATCGCAGCTGCCGCTATAAACAGCCCGGATGTATATAAGATTAGTTTGATGTGGCCGGTCGTCGAGGTGCTTGAAAAGATATCGGCTAAGACTTATGACAGCCATACGACGTCCATAAGAGTCATAACCGATCACCTGCGGGCAGCAACTTTTTTGGCGGTTGACGGTGTCGTGCCAAGTAATAAGGAACAGGGTTATGTTATGCGTCGGCTGATTCGCCGGGCAATCCGTTTTGCCTTTGACCTTGGTATTGAACAGAATTTCATCGAACAGGTCGTAGCCGTTATTGCCGACATCTATCAGGCTGACTTCCCGGAGGTGGCCGAATCCCGTGAGCGCGTAATCGATGTATTGTCACGCGAAGAAAAGCTCTTCCGGCAAACCCTCAGAAAAGGTCTAAAGCAAATGGACAAACTCAGCGAGAGCGGCAAGCTGGACGGTAAAGCGATCTTTGTTCTTTACGATACTTACGGCTTCCCGGTTGAGTTAAGCAGTGAAGAAGCTTTTATCAGGGGGCTAAAGTTGAGCGACGATTGGCAAACGGTGTTTGATTCAATGATGGAAGAGCAACGCCGGCGTTCACAAACAGCAGCCAAAGGTGCATTTAAGGGAGGTTTGGGCGGTCACGGAGATATCCACAAGAAATACCATACCGCTACCCACCTGTTATATAAGGCGCTAAGGGAAACTCTGGGCGATGGTGTAATCCAGCACGGCAGCAATATAACCGAAGAGAGACTGCGTTTTGACTTCA
>JAJYKI010000002.1 GCA_021788675.1 bacterium
GATTCTGCGTGAGAGAATACAATCATTAACAAGTAAGTTAGAAAGGACGCAGCGGGAGCTAGGCTACCATTATTAACTAATCCTAACCATTAGCTCTTACGGTAACCTTTACTTACTATCTAACGCGGTCTAAAGCTAAACCGTTAACGCATCTTGATTTTTGTATATTTTAAATCGATAATTTCTGTCCTAAATAATAACGCGAGGCAGAAAGATCTATGACCGCCTAAAAAACCCTGCTTTTGCTGGTATCTAATCCAGGCGTCTATTTATGATTTTAACCTGGTTTTTGCCTTAAGGGCAGCTGACGGCTGATCTTAAACCGGTCGTTTTAAGTCAAGTGTCTGGTAGAATTGATTTAATTATGTCTAACCTTTTACTTCTGATGGTCTTGAGTGGACTGGCGGAAGTAGCGATTAGCTATTGCTCGAATAGAAACCGACATCTTATTGGCCGCTTACTATTGTTTATAGAGGCAATACTGCTGGTTTTTGCAGTTACGTACTACGGTGATTTGTTATGGATAGATGTGCTTGGACTGGTTTGGCTATATCGCCTGTTTAACCTCTATCGGTTAGTTAATAGTCGTATTGACGAACGATTCCTACTTAACATTACCCGTAAAACTACTCTCAGGCTGTTACTGCTGCAAAGCGTGATTGCAGCAGTCGGAGTGCTTAGCGGTTTCATTAGTGGCGCTTATTACAAGCAGTGGTATATTTTGTCGTTGGTCCAGCTTACCATCGCTGTGACGCTTTTGGTTTCGACAATGCGCCATAAAGCTGTGAGTAAAAGATTGTTAGCTAGCCAGGTTTTGGCCGATAGCCAGGCTCCTACATTGAGTGTTGCCATCCCGGCCCGTAACGAAACTGACAACTTATACGATTGCTTGGTAAGTTTACTGGCCAGTGATTATCCCAAGCTGGAAATACTGGTGCTTGACGATAATTCGACGCTTAAGCGTACTCCGGAAATTATCCGGTCGTTTGCACACGACGGCGTGGAATTTGTGGCCGGCACAGAACTACCTGAAAGCGGTTGGCTAGCCAAGAACTGGGCTTATGAACAATTACTCGAAGCTGCCAATGGTGACTATGTTCTGTTTTGCGGTGCGGACACGCGTTTTACTCGTGAGTCACTCAGGACGCTGGTGGCAATTATGACTAGCCGCAGTAAAGATATGTTGTCGATTGTGCCGCGTAACCACCTAAATAGCGGATTGCAAACTAATGTGCTGCAGCCGATGCGTTATGCTTGGGAAATAAGCTTACCGAGAAGATGGTTTAAGCGGCCGCCGGTACTGAGTACCTGCTGGATGGCTAAACGCGATTTTTTGCACTCTAGCGGTGGCTTTAAAGCTGTCAGTCGTCGGGTGGTATGCGAAAGTTATTTTGCACGAGAGGCAATTCGCCATGATGGCTATAGTTTTTTTCTTTTCGACGGTATAGACAGTTTTAAGCCGGCCGATGAGCAGTTAGAAACGGCCATCCGCTTAAGGTATCCACAACTTAAACGTCAACCTGAGTTAGTAGCGCTGTTAAGTGTTATTGAGCTGTTTGGCATCCTAGGATCGATTGGAAGTGTTATATGGGGCGTCGTCCTAGGCAGTTACGTCGTCAGTCTAGTCGGTTTGTTGGCGGCTGTTTTGCTGTGTGTAACGTTTGCGCAAATATTTATGATTACTTATCGTAACAAGGCTGGTGTTGCCTATTGGTTGTGGCCGATTGGCTTTATGAGCGATATTTATCTCATGAATCTGTCGATGTGGCGTTATGAGTTCGGCCAAGTGCTATGGAAGGGTCGCAGCGTTGCTCCATCGGTTATGCATTTGGACAATCCTTAAGATATGTTGGCTGTTTCGTTCTTGGCTTTGGCTTCTACCGGGCTTATGTTTGGCATATAAATTATAAAAGTTGAGCCTTTGTTTAGTTCGCTGGTAAAGCTGATGTCGGCGTTAGTCAATCTGGCAAGCTTCATTGTGACATAGAGCCCAAGCCCGGTACCGCTGGATTGACGAGTACGATAATCTTCCGAACGGAAAAACTTATCGAAAACCCGTTCCTGGTCGGACTTACTGATGCCGATACCGGTATCGGCGACGCTAAATTCTATACCGTTGCCTTTTTGTTTGGCGCCGATTGTAATATAGCCTTTTTGGGTATATTTGATGGCGTTTGTAATGAAGTTCTGCAGTATTTCACGGCAGTAGAGTTTTGAGGTGCTGAGCAGTTCGAGGTTGGGATCAATATCGGTCTTTATGCTCAGCCCTTTAGCGTCGGCGTCGGGCTGGTAATTACCCGCTAGTTCTAGAATCAGCTCGTGAACGTTGATCTGGTCGATTTCAATCGTAAGTTTACCCCGTTCCGCTCGGCTTAAGGTTGATAGATCATTGATCATGTCCGAAAGATACAAAACCTGATTATGGGCGTCTTTCAGAGCTTTGGTAACCATTTGGATGTCGCCGTTTTTTTCAACTATTAACTGGGCGTTGGAAATATTACCTTCAGCAATGGCAATTGGTGTTCTTAGCTCGTGCGAGACTACGCTGATAAATTCATCGCGTTCTTCTTCGAGTGATTTTTCAGTCGTAATATCCCTGAGCATTATGACGTAGCCTTCAAGACCGTCTTGGCCATAGCTCAGGTGTACGGGTGCAATACTAATATAGAGATTTGATGCACTGCCGTCTTTGTAGACAATCCTCAAATCACGGTTAACAGTCGGGAGCTTGGTTGATTCAACCAACGTTAAGACATCGACTGGATGGTTGTTTTTGTCAATCAGATCCATTAAGTCGTCCAGCGAATCACCGATCTTGACGTTGTTTCTATCCAAAACGTTCAGCGTGGCACTGTTAAATAAAACTACTTTACTGTGGCTGTTGACGGCAATCACTCCGTCGGCCATGCTGTTGATAAGACTGGTCAGACGACCATAAGCTAAGCTGTCAATTTTGCTTAATTCTGCGATTGTGTGTTCCATTGGCGTGTCCATTCTATAGTATAGAAGGAGTCAGCTTATGGCAATTGTGATTTTAGGTAATTATGTCCGGCCGGTAACGGCGGATACTGCTTCGGAGTTGTCGGGCGTTCGATTCTAGATTCTCAAGCGTTGACCAGAAGTCGGGACCATGATTTAAGTGTTTGGTGTGAGTTAGCTCGTGTAAGATTACGTAATCGATCAGCTCCCATGGTAATTGAATGAGATAAAGGTTTAAAACGATGTTTTGCGCGTGGTCACAACTTCCCCATCTGCGCGTCAGGCGTTTTATCTTTACGCCGCTATATTCCAGTTCATGCTTAAGGGCTAATTGCTGGACTCTCTTAGGCAGTAGGCTTTCGGCCTGAATCCGCAAGGCCTTAATTGAAGCTTTAACAGCCGATGCCTGGACCGATTCTTGGGCGTAGTTAAAACTAGTCGGATGGTAGATGTTTATCTGATTGTCTTTGATGAGTGTTTTGACGCCCAGGCTGTTAATAGTGGGTATAAAAGCTAAGCGGTGCGCTTTGCCGATCATTTTGCCCGGCACTAGTAATTGGGATTTCGGCAACTGATGCACGATCCAGTCTTTTTTGTTCTTGGCAAAGTTAACTCCCGCACTATATGGCACCCAGGACGGGATTGAGACCCTAACTTCGCCAGACGGAGAGATGCTCAGACGGAGATGGCGGTTAGATTTTCGCTTGGCAATTTTTATTATACCAACGTCTTGCAGTTGGAACGTTTTGCTGGGCATAGCTCTTTCATTATAGTTATCTAATCACGATATTGCGACGCCGATTCATATCGACTCGGCCGGCGGTAGGATTCGGCACTAGGTTCATGAGTTCTGGTTTGGCAACGCCGGTTTTGGTGTCGTCAATCCGGACTACGCCCATATCATTAAGTTTTTTCATGATGGCTCCGAGCTGAGTGTTAAAGACATGTTTGCCACTAACAACAACATAGTCTTCGGTATTGGCCGGATTTTGCATATGGCTGGCAATATTGTCAAAAAGCTTTTGATCGACACTTACGGCATAGCGGTCGTCGGTTTTGCGTCTATCTCGCTGTTGTGTTCGTAAATAGGCCGAATCGACATCAATCTGGACCCAAATTACCAGTGGTTTGGCTTGGCATTTGCGGGCCATTTCACGCATTTGGTGACGCTGGGCCGATCGGAGGGCGTTAGCGTCATAAATAACACTGATACCGGCATTCAAAAACTCTTCCGTCATGTAGTCCATTAACTGGTTAATGACATTGTTCTCGGCTTTGTCGTATTTAGGATTGGAAAATAGTTCGGTACGGATACGATCGCCTTGAACATGAGCCGCTTTGATGTGGTCGGACAGCTGCCTGGCTACGTAACTTTTCCCAGATCCAGGGAATCCGTAAAGCATAATAAGGAGCGGTTTGGTGGGCACGACTTTACTCATTGTTTATTAGGTATAGCATAATCTGTTGGATTTGGGTAGTATTTAGAAGGTAGATATAATATAAAAATGTTTTTAAGACGTTTCGCTCTTTTTTTAACCTACATCTACTAAATTTAGGGGAGTAGCTCAGCTGGTAGAGTCCCGGTCTCCAAAACCGGTTGTCGCAGGTTCGAATCCTGTCTCCCCTGCCATGATGTATACCAAAAGCGGCAGCAAACCTATAATAATAGTGTGTCTGATAGATAAAGATTGTGGTCAGCTCAATTTCTAAATGGTTTAATTAGAATAAATGTTGCCTAATATATTAGAAAATAAGCTTAGATATGGTTACATTAGCAAGATTTGATAAAAGCCCCGGACCGAGCAATCTACTATGGTTTGATGGTGAATATACAGGTTTAGAGCCTTCTCATGATTTAATTTTAGAGATTGGCTTTATTGCTACTGACTTTGAATTAAATCCTCTAGGGAGCTACACAAACTTTATAAAGCACGAAGATGACACTATTAGAACTCTTATGCAACAAAATCATCACTGGGATACCAGGACAGAAGAGATGGAACAATTTATTGAAGGCTGCTCTACCGGCTTACCAATTCTTGAAGCAGATCTAGCCCTATCAGGAATTGCTAAAAAAATTACCGGGAATCAGCCAGGAATTCTAGCAGGTAATTCTCTGTTTACTGATCGAAAATTTATATCATCCTATTTACCTAATTTTGCTTCTTTATTGCATTATAGAATGCTAGACGTATCATCGTTTAAGTTATATATTCAAGCAACGCAAGGAATTGAATTTAGAAAAAATCTAAAGCATCGAGCTTTTGATGATATTCAGGAGTCAATTGAAGAATTTAGAGCTATTTCGGAATTATTAGAAAAATGATTAATAATCTTCTTTTTATTATCTTAGGCTTTTATTTTTTCTAATATAGTTTGAAACCTTAGTGATACCTTTAATATAGGCATGTACTATATTTATGTCATTACTTGTGGCCCATACCGGAAGTTTAATAATACTATTTTGGAACTTTACCGCGTTAGTAAATCCTGTTTGTTTTACTAATGGACCATGATACATTCTACCAATGATTTTCTCTGGATTAGTAAATAAGGGTAGCTCATTAATTACTCCGGTAGATCCAGGAATATCGACTTCGACAAGTCCTTCAGCTACTAACGCATCCACATACTCTTCTCTACTTATTCCGTAAGCAGCTTCGGGATTAAACTTAAAGTTATATGCATACCAACTATTCTGAACATTGGGTTTTATTTCAGGAACTGTAATAAATTCGTATGCACTCAGTGCTTCATTAAACAATTCTGCATATTTTTGCTTCTGTATAATAAATTCATCAAGATGCCTAAACTGCTGTAAAGCTAATGCTACTGCTAATGGATGCGATCTAAGTTTTAGACCCAGACCTGTAAGCGAGTAATCTCGTAATGGATTATCTTTATCGATTTCTTGTAAGGGCCGCTTATTATAGTGACCTTGCAACAAAGCTCTGCTATATATATTTTTATTATCAGTAAGCATAATACCTCCCTCGCCCCCGGAAATAATCTTAGGCCCTTGCAAGCTCCAGCTAGCTGCATCGCCAAAACTACCCACTTTCCTGCCATAGATCGATGCACCATGGGCATGAGAGCAATCCTCAAGTAAAATTAGCATATTTTTTTCACAAAAATCCTTTATCTTTTCAATATCCCTTACGGGCACTCCCCACATATGAGTAACAATTACCGCCTTAGTTTTATTAGTAAGTTTTGATTTTAGGCTTTCAAATGACATATTTCCTTCGTCATCGCTATCACAGAAAATTGGTACAGCCCCCATGTACATCATAGGGCTTACTGTCGCATGAAAAGTATAGACAGGACACATTACCTCGTCACCTGGCTGAAGGTTTATAGCTTCATCCATAGAGAATATAGCTGATGTACCAGAATTTGAAAGTAATCCATACTCTCGCTTGTGATATTTAGAAAATGCTTCTTCGAATTCTTCAATTACTCCAGAACGATCATAAATAGATATTGAGGTATGTAGTTGACCTAAAACCGCTTTTTCTGCTTCAGAATCAATTTTTGGCCATTCAAATCTTGCACTCGACTGATCAATAACTGAATCTCCGCCATTGATTGCAAGCCTATCGCTCATTTTTACTTACCATTTTCTCAAGATACACATTCGGGTCTCTAGAATCATGGTACTTGTTTGAATCATAGGCCGTTTCAACAAATGCTATATGCTCAAAGTGCTCAATTTTTTCAGCAATATGTGCAGAGTGATTCCTTTGTATTCTCTGGGCAAAGTCTTCTAGTTGATCTATGGCAGCAGATGGCCAGTGACCTTTTCTTTCGAGAACTTCAATCTCGTTGCCATCTAAATCTAACCGGCAGACTCTGCCAGGCTGTACTCGGACACTTCCTTTAGAACCATACACTGTTAGCGACTCCTCTTTTTGGGGATATACCCTAGATATAATAATGTTCCCGAGAACCCTGCCTTTGTCGTCACCCTTATCATTATATGTAAAGCTTAATAATGCAGTGTCTTCAACATCGTATTTTTGATTTTCTCTATTACCGCTAGACATTCTGCAAGTTAAAGAATCGGGCAAGCCAAAATACCAAATAATAAGATCAACAAAATGATAGCCCATATCCATTAGGGCTCCACCACCAGCGCTTTTTTTTGAAGCACGCCAACCCTCATCTAGATGGCCAATATTTAAAGTGTATCTTCCTTCAATTGAATATATTCTGCCAATTCGCTTCATAAGCTGCTTATACGTTACAAATATTGGGTTGAATCGACGTTGCAAAGTTACATAAATTGAAATCTTTGAATCATTAACTATCTTTTTAAGTTCGTTAGCTTCTTTAATTGATACTGCAAAAGGTTTTTCTTTGATAATGTCAATATTGTATTTAGCTAATTTCTTAATTATTGAAAGGTACTGCGTGTGCGGTACTGCAATAATAGCAACATCAGTCTTTTCTCCCCACGTCTCAATTAAGTCATCTATATTGCTATACCCTGGAACTGAATATTCTTTAGATACGATTTTAACTTTTGCATTATCAGAGTCTGTTACGGCTAATAGATTAAACATAGAACTTTCCCAGATCGCTGGTAAGTGGTCCTCGGTGCTTTGTTTTCCTAGGCCAATAGCAACTATATTAAGAGGTTTCATTTAGCGATATTATACTACATATGTTATAGTATTAATAATTACTTAAGAAAAATTTAAGATTTAATGTCAAACCCAGAAAATTCAAGCATTGAGTTAGAGCTAACGTTCCTGGCGAGTAGAATTCCTAGCGAAGTTCAAGGTGTTACACCTCACCACTTATTAGACATATATATACCCGAAGACTTAACAGCTCATTCACGATTAAGAATTCGTCAAGACAATAACCATTATGAGATTACCAAAAAGTTACCAATAATAGCCAACGATGCTTCTGTACAAGTTGAGCACACTATACCATTAGATAATAACGAATTTTTGGCACTAAGTCGGGTAAGCAATAAAATTATAGAAAAGGACAGGTACAAGGTAGTTATTGATGGTCATGTAGCAGAGGTAGATGTATTTATGGGCGCACTAAGAGGCTTGGTATTAATTGATTTTGAATTCGAAAATTCAGCATCTAAACTAGCTTTTTCACCTCCAGGCGTATGTCTTGCTGAAGTAACACATGAAGATTTTATTGCAGGCGGAAATCTAGCCGGCAGAACATATGCAGGAATTGAAGATGAACTGGCTAAATTTTCTTACAGGCCACTTGAATATAATATCTTGTAACCAATATCTAAAATGACTTGTCTTAGGACTCGAAATAGTCTTCCATATCTTCTTGGCGTCGAATATCAACTGTAGAACAATGTATCCCACCTCCAAAAAGTTCAGAATGCCTTAGTTGAACTGGGATAGGCATAAATCCTGCCCTAGTCAATGCCCCAATAGTTAATTTTGCCGTGTCGCGAATCAGAATTCGTTCTTCGTCAAGCGAAAGCACATTTACACTCATGCCAACAGATGATGCCATTTGTAGATGATCTGAAGGATAATCAAAGTTAGTTGCCGGATCTAAAATTGGAATTCTATCCCATTTTTGTAACTGCTCAGGTAGCCGATGATAGTTTTCGTGCATAACCACTTCGTTGCACAACAGTCTTCCTGGGGCAATTGGAATGAAATGCCCATCTATATGACTATCGCTAAGACGAATTGGGTGTATGCGTGCTTCTCGTGGTAATGTTCGCTTTAACCAGCTAAATCCTAGCGCATGATTATCTGTTGCTACGTTAAAAACTACGTCTTTCCCAAATTTTAAAGCATTCGCTGCATCAAACGCTATGTCCATAACCGAATCGACTTGCTCTGGGGTTGGAATAGGCATTTCTAGATTATCTTTCCAAAAGGAATAATCGACTGACTCATCTGATAGCATAGGCATAGGTGCGGCTATCCAACCAGCACCTCTATCAAAATAATCTCTGAAAATGTTACGCAATAAGTATTGTTCAAAAAAGCGCTTTCTGTTTGTTGGTGGGCTCTCTATAATTGTGTTTCCATAAGCCATAAACATATCACGTGGTGAATCTGATGCTGTAGTGCTAGATGAAAAAGTAGGAGTTACGATAGGCTGGACTTCATCCAGACGATTAGGCCGACGCACAGTAACCCCTTCAGACTCTAAGACATTCGCAAGATTATCAAGATCCTCTTGACGTTCATCAATATATCGCTGGTCGATGCGTGGAGTCATTTCTCTTTCACTAAACTTTCCATCGCGATTATCGTAAAGAAATCTAAAAGTTGAGTCTATGCCAGAGTGATTAAAAAGCCTGCTACTTCCTAAAATAACCTCTTCAAGCTTACCCCACTCCGTATATACATTAACCGGATTACCAATGTGTTCATTACCTAGTTCGGGGCTTATCATAAAAATCTCCTATGGATAAAATCATCTTTGTCTAATATAGTAATACGTTATTATTGAATATAAGGCAATTATTTATGATAAACTGCAAAGATTCACATCGATTACACCTAGCCATTGAGGGGATTGATGGCACCGGAAAATCAACTGCCTTATTAAATACTCGACTTATTCTAGAAGATATGGGGTTGACCGTATCGGCTGTTCATTACACCCAAAAAACTGGGTTTATGGGAAAGGCAATAACCAAAATTTACAACCCAGATGTAAAAAATAGTGCTATTAAAAAGATTCGTGATTATAGATCCCTCCAAGCATTCATGTATGGAGCAAACGGTAGATATAATTTAGGCACTAGGCAACGAGACACGGATATACTCTTAACAGACAGAAGTATACTAAGTGGTTACGCAAGCCATGTTGGCCGAGTTCCAACGTGGTTGGTTTCTCTTGTTGAGTCTACATATGCACCTAACGTAATTGCGTATTTAGATTTGCCAATAGAAGAAGCATCGATTCGAATTCACCATAGAGAGGAAGGTGAAATTGGTTACGAGGAAAGTCTAGAGGAATTAAAAAAGTTTAGAGATGATTACGAAACAGTTATTAAGAATCCACCTAATAGATTAAGGAATACTATTGTTGAGAGAGTTGATGCTTTTCAAGAACCCCTTTTAATAGCTCGTGAAATTGCGCGTATCGCTATAGAGAATATTTAGCTGTTTTTATATAGTTAGCAATTAACTAATTAACTCAAAAGCGTCGTTAATGCATTTATGCATATCGTCTGACATATTCAAATTTTTAATATTATCCTTATTAACCCATATAAATTCATCATGTTCGTTTGGATCTAATACCACATCGCCAGGCTCAACCTCAACCAAAAAGTTTACCTGCCTAACTGACGGTTTTCTATTTGTTGAGTAGTCGAAACCCTCAAATATCGATACTATTTTAGAAACAGATAATCCCGTTTCTTCTTTAACCTCTCTAATGGCACCTTCGATTATTGTTTCGCCATCGTC
Source organism: bacterium (assembly GCA_021788675.1). GTDB lineage: Bacteria > Patescibacteriota > Saccharimonadia > Saccharimonadales > UBA4665 > JAJZWH01. The sequence continues at coordinate 10,410 of JAJYKI010000002.1, forward strand.
TACGCCACCTCCAGGTAATTCATAAACACCGCCAAGAAAATCATCAGCCGCTCGACGTGTCATTAATATTTTACCGTCTTGAAGTATTGCAACTCCAGTTGATATATGGGTGATGCCATCTTTCTTAGCTTGTTCCCGAAAATCTTCTTCTGAAAAATCAGTATTGTCTTGCATTGCTACTCCTTCGCTTAATTCACTCGTATTATATCTATAATAGCACCTTGCCTTTCAAATTTACTAAAACACATTTTACATACCCTTCATGATCCAAGTAGTCTACTTAGTCAACATTTTTTGTCTCATTTGTCGCATTTAACAGAGTCCGAACATAAAGCGAAAAGATTCTAGACCGTACTGCTCATATGTCACGAACTTGAATAGTAGTCCAGGATGGTATTAGGAGTACGGAATACAGTGTACAAAGTACGAAATGGTTCCTGACCGCTGTGCTCTGCCACAATACGAAACTATAAATTAATTTACACCCCCGCCAACCGATGGCGGATTTTTATTTGAGGTTAAAGAAATAAGTATATAATTTAAGGAATAAAAAGGTTGTGCTTTACGCTATTATTAACTAGAATAGTATCGACATCAAAAGTTAGAAAGAATAAAAACAATATAGATGAAAGTGTTAATGCTCGGTTGGGAATTACCGCCGCATAACAGCGGAGGTCTTGGAGTCGCTTGTTACCAGATGTGTCGGGCATTAGCTAAAAAAGACATTGATATGGATTTCATCCTTCCTTATAAGGCCGAACATAATATCGGATTCATGAAAGTAATAGCTGCACAACCGGTTGACGTTACGGAGATAATACAGTCTGGTATTGCCTACGACAGTTATAAGTATATTTATTTTGACGGTCGTGAAGAGTGGAAAGATCTGTACTCGCAGGTTAAGTATTACGAACGAGCTGTAACCAGCATGGCTCAATCAATGAGCTTTGATATTGTGCATGCGCACGACTGGCTAACATTCCGTGCAGCACTAAGACTAAAACACTTGAGAAATGTACCGGTTATTCTGCATGTTCATTCGGTTGAATCCGATCGAGCTGGTGGCCTCTATGGCAATCCGTTAGTGCGAGAAATTGAGGAAATGTCACTTATGCAGGCGGATACGGTTATAGCCGTCAGTCAACACACTAAAAACGCCATCATTCGGGACTATCAGATTCCGGCCGATAAAATTGAAGTAGTGCATAACAGTATTGATCCAGAAGCACTAATACCTTTAGATGGTAACAACGATTATCGGTATCTCGCTCAGCTTAAGGACAACGGCTGGAAGATTGTTTCTAGTATCAATCGGTTGACGGTTCAAAAAGGACTGGTTAATTTTCTATACGCCGCTCGAATGGTCGTTGATAAATTGCCTAAAACATTGTTTTTGATCGTTGGTAGCGGTGACCAGTATAACGAGCTAGTTTCACTCTCAGCTGAGCTTGGCATTGGTGCTAACGTCATGTTCACGGGCTTTTTACGTGGCAAAGCCTGGCGGGATTCATTCGATATTTCCGATTTGTTCGTTATGCCGTCGGTCTCTGAGCCTTTCGGACTATCACCACTTGAGGCGGGTATGTACGGCGTCCCTTCCCTAATATCTAAACAAACAGGTATCAGCGAAGTGCTCCGGAATTGTTTAAAAGTCGATTTCTGGGACATCAATGAAATGTCCAACAAGATGATCAGCTTCCTGAGAGAACCGGCATTGGAAAACGAATTGAAATGGCAACTAGCTAACGAATTAACGGGTGTCGGCTGGGAGAGGTCTGCCGGAAAGATAAAAGACCTATATCACTATCACACTGCAAGGATGACAGTATGAAATCGATCGTACTATACCTGCACGTCCATCAGCCCTATCGTGTCCGGCATTACACCGCCTTTGATACCGGCGTAAATCATAATTATTTTGATGCTGGTGCCGGTGAACGCGAAAATAATATTGAGATTTTGAATAAAGTCGCGCATAAAAGCTACCTTCCTACCAATAAAGTTCTACTAAAGTTACTGAAGAAATACCCCGATTTTAAGCTTAGCTTGTCCATATCGGGAGTGGTATTGGAGCAACTGGAACAATGGGCTCCTAAAGTACTGGTTAGTTTTCAAGAGCTGGTCGCTAGTGGCCGTGTTGAAATCGTATCCGAAACTTACCACCACAGTCTAGCCTTCTTTTATTCGCGCAGCGAATTTGAGACTCAGGTTCGGATGCACCGTGATATTGTTAAACGTCTGTTTGGACATGAGCCTCAATCTTTTCGTAATACCGAGCTGGCCTATAACAACGACGTTGCCAAATGGGCTGAAGAAGCCGGCTATAAGGTAATTTTAGCCGAGGGATGGGATCCGGTGTTAGGTTGGCGGAGTCCAAACTACGTTTACAAACCCGTTAATACCAATGCTATAAAGGTCTTGCTAAAAAATTATCGTGTTAGTGATGATATCGCGTTTCGCTTTGGTAATCACGATTGGCCAGAATGGCCCCTTACTGCCGATAAGTTTTCGCATTGGCTGAGCGAGGACAATGATGCGACGAATTTTGATTTGTTTATGGATTATGAAACGTTTGGTGAACATCAATGGAAAGAATCTGGCATCCTAGATTTTCTAAACACTCTACCGAAGGAGTGGCTGAAAACACCAGGACATGACTTTATGACCGTAACTGAAGCTGCCGAAAATATTGAAGCAGTTGGTACGTTTGATAGTCCCAATACAATTACCTGGGCAGATACGGAACGTGATTTAAGCGCCTGGCTTGGCAATGGTATGCAAAAACAGTCAATCGAAGCGCTTTACGGGTTAGAAAAACACATTCTGGAATCAAATGACTGGGATTTGATAGAAGATTGGCGCAAACTTCAGACGTCAGACCATTTCTATTACATGTGTGTCAAATACTTCAATGACGGCGATATCCACGCTTACTTTAGTCCATACGAAACGCCGTATGACGCCTATATTAACTTTATTAATGCCTATCACGATATAAAATCACGGCTTCTTAATAAGGGCGTTGATTTATAATTATTGATGAAGAAGGTGGGAGCTGATGGGCAGACCAGTAATACTTAGTAACGGACAGCTATTTGTCGGACTCGACGAATCTGGACTGGTGCATGATTTTTATTACCCTTACGTTGGTTTGGACAATCTAACCAACGCACGTAGCTTGCAGCATAAGATTGGTGTCTGGGTTGATGGTAAATTTTCTTGGGTTGACGATGGCAGCTGGAAAATAAGCGTTGATTTTAACGATGACGCTCTAATCAGCAATATAGACATGCACTCTGAGACACTTAATTTACATCTGACGTTTGAAGATTTTGTCGATACCCAGTATACGGCTTTAATCAGACGTATTCGGGTCAACAACTTATCTGACCAAGAGCGAGAAATTAGATTGTTTATGCACCAGGTATTTCAGATTTCCCGAGCTGGTAGGGCCGATACTGCGCTTTATGTGCCTGATGATAATTATTTGCTTGATTATAAGGGACGCTGTTGCCTGTTAATCGCCGGTAAATTTGTAGATGGAGAGGAGTTCGATCAGTACGCAGTTGGTGCTTATGAAGTTGAAGGTAAGGATGGTACTTATGTGGATGCTGAAGATGGCGAGCTGTCTAATAATCCAGTTGAGCATGGCGGCGTGGACAGTGTGCTACGTTTTGCCCGCAAACTGCCAGGTGGATCAAGTTACGGGGTCGATTATTGGATAGTGGCCGCAGATAATCAATACGAAGGTCAGAAGACCCATCTGGAACTTAAAAATTACGATATAAGCGAACGTTTAATTAAAGCCAAGGACTTTTGGCAAGCTTGGCTAAAGCCTGCATCAGACAAACTGGCGCCCCTGAGTGACGATTACCGGCGTTTAGCATTGAAAAGCCTTTTAATTATTAAAGGCCATTGCGACAGTCGGGGTTCGGTATTGGCAAGCGGTGACTCCTCGATCTTTAATTACGGACGTGATTATTACTGCTACTGCTGGCCTAGAGACAGTGCTTACTCGATTTGGCCGCTTATCCGGCTAGGTATTTTTGAAGAAGCTAGAAACTTCTTTGAATTTGCCAGAGACACTATGAACCAAGCCGGTTATTTAATGCATAAATACCAGCCGGATCGATCAATTGGTAGCACATGGCATCCTTTAGTGCACAATAAAGTCCATGAACTGGCTATTCAGGAAGATGAAACCGCCAGTGTTTTGTTTATGATGGGCGAATACTATAAGGCCAGTCACGATAAACAATTTTTAGAAAGTTTTTACGATACTTTCATTGCCAAATGCGCTAATTTCTTGATTAGTTTCATTGATAGTGAAACTGGACTACCGCATGCCAGCTATGATTTATGGGAAGAAAAGTTTTCTACCACCACATATAGCGTATCTACCGTTATTGCTGGCTTGGATACAGCTGCTAATTTTGCGAAAGAAACTGAGCATCCGGACGATGAGGTTGCCTGGAGTAGAGTGGCGGATAATTTGAGGACTAACTTAACTAAACTATATAACGATAAGGGTTACTTTATTAAAGGTCTACTCGTTAACCCCGACCAATCTATTGACTACGATAATACCATTGACGTGTCGTCAATGTACGGACCATTCATGTTCAGTGGTTTACCACTCGATAACCCAATGATTACGAGTACTGCTAATACGATTATCTCAAAACTTGCCAATGCGGTACCGATTGGAGGCGTGGTTCGTTATGAAAATGACGGCTATTTCCGCAGTGATCCGAAAAGTATTGGTAACCCTTGGATCGTTTCTAGTCTATGGGTAGCCGAATATTTAATTGCTAAACATGACAAAGACGCTGCTAAGCAGTATTTAGATTGGGTAATTGCCAGACAAAAACCAAGTGGTGTATTAAGTGAGCAATTTGATCCCACCACTGGACGACCGTTAAGTGTAGCTCCTCTGGTTTGGAGCCACTCCGAGCTAGTTAGTGCTCTAATGGATTATTACGATCTTTAATTATTTGCGCTTGGGAGCTTCGTTGCGGCCGAGACTTTTTTTGGTCTCCGTGAATACGACGTGACGTCTAAGCTTGGGACTGTACTTCCTAAGCAATAATTTGTCTGGCGTATTAACAGTATTTTTAGTAGTATAATAAATCCGTTCGCCACTTTCTTCGCTGACTAAGCCAATAATCTTTCGTTTGTCGCCTTTTTTTGCCATAGGTTTATATCCTAACAGATAAGATTTAAAATGTAAATGGAGCCGACAGAGGGGCTCGAACCCACGACCTGCTGTTTACAAAACAGCTGCTCTACCAACTGAGCTATGTCGGCACGCACTTAAGTTAAAAGTGTAGCAAATACAGATATAATTTGCTATATTGATTTGGATATTAGCGCCGCGATAGCTCAGTTGGTAGAGCGCATCCATGGTAAGGATGAGGTCATGGGTTCGAATCCCATTCGTGGCTCCAACTAACTTTAATAAAATGCAGGGATGACGGAGCGGTCAATCGTATCTGACTGTAAATCAGACGGCCTTGTGCCTACGGGGGTTCAAATCCCTCTCCCTGCACCAGCGGAACTATAGTTTAATCATTTTTAGGTATTACCAGTATGCTATTACCAACTTGCCGTTCTTGCCAGTGAAGGTCATGTATTGCGTTTATTATTGAAGTCTGGGTTTGTGGTATAAAGATAATAATTTTGGATATCTTGTTAGACTTTACAAATTTGCTGAACAGCGCATTAAAATTATTAGGAATATTACCAGTTTTAAAGGCAGATATAACCGGGCTTATGGCATAGTTTTTAGGAATAAAGCCCACATAGCCAGTTGCTTGGGTAAAAGACATGCCGGTCGCGTATTGGTAATATATTCCACTGCTATCGAAAGGTAAGATTAATATATTAGGTTTTGCACCCAAGTACCTATTAAAATTCTGCTTTTGAAATATGGTTGGCAAATTAGTTTTTGTCCAGGAATAGACAGATACGTTAGGAATTAATAATAATATCCCAATAGTAACTACTAAATATTTTATTTGTGAGTGACGGCGACTTTTGGGCCTAATTGCTAACCACAGTCCGACCGTAATGGCGGTCAGAAAGAAAAAGTACAAAGCAAATCTGTCGGGTTGAGCGTCTCTAATTAACGGAATTTTTGCCATTAAGGCCCACGGCATCCATATGCTGGCACCCGTTTGTCCAAGTAAGTGTAGTCTTGGTCCTAGCGATGCGATGCCGATTAAAATCAGACATAAAGTTAAAACTCGATATATGCCGTATTGCCAATATTTGATAGCAATAAATAACAATAGAAGTAGTAAAACCAATCCCAAATAAGCTCCGTTTTCAGCCATATTGCCAATAAAAAAGTGCGTCAGATTAGTTAACTGACTGCCCCCAATTAAAGTAAGTGGAGTTGGGATGAACAGATTGGCTACATTAAGAGAAAATGGAATTAAGGGGTGGATTGTTTTGGGTAAATTATGTAGTCCTTTGAGTAAATAAAAAATAAACGGACTAAGTAAGATAACATAGGTTAACAGCGTATAAATAATATATTTAAATGAAGCCTTTAGATTTAGCCTATATTCGGTCAAGTAATAAGATAATATCCAAAATAAGGCTCCAAACAACATAAACGTCATAGTAATTTCCAACGATATGCCAGTTTGCAAAACTAGCAGTAATGACGTAAAGATGACAAAATATAGGGGTTTTATTTTAGTTTTGAGTAATAAAATATACAAAAGAACTATCATCGGTAGTAAAAAAATTGCGTATTGTTGAGGGTGACCAAGTAATTGACCGAGCATAAAACTTGAGAAGCCATAGATATAGCCGGATAATACTGCGGCCCAATACTTTTTAGTTAGGTAGTAAACCAGTGCGAACATAGCTGTTGCGGCTAGTACCGGACTAAGCAGAGCGACTAGGTTATATGAAAGAATTGCGTTGCCAAATAGTGTTACTGGTAGCATTAAGAGGGATAAAGTTGGTATTGAAGTTGACCAAGCTACGTTATAACCCTTTGGAAACCAAACATATTTGCTTATGAAGGGGTTTAAATGATGCGTTATCGCATATGGCCACCAGCCGTAATACCAGATAAATTGTTGAGGGTCACTACTATTATTAAAAATATAGCTATTTAATTTATTGATAGAGCTTGGTCCAAAATATATTAAGGATAATATCAAGTAGACTAAAAAAGCTAACAGTAGTAACACGATGCGGCGAGAGGTTGGTTTATTTATTTTTATTAGTCTAATTAATTTCAAAGTTTGATCCGTATACGCTTAATATATATTTTTATTATAATCTTTTATCGATTATTGGAGCCAAGTCCATATTATTTTAACCTATAATAATCAGCCAAACTGAGATATAAATCATTGCTATTTACATCAATACATCATATAACATAGTCATGATGTATATAGATCAACGTAAAAAAATACATGTCTGGCAGTTATTGATAATTATATTTGTAATCAGTCTGTTTACCCTTCTTGAACTATACGTACCCCTATTTAGTAAACAACTAGTTGCTACGCCCTATCTATTGATTGCAGTCTTATCCGCTTTATATGGTGACTACTACAGCGGTCTGCTTACCATTATCTTGTCAACCATTGGTGTAGCTTTTGTAAGTTCTGATCATCTTCAATTTATTAATATTGCGATCACTCGATCAATTGAGTTTCTGCTCGCTAGTACAGTGATATATTATCTGGCTTGGCGAAGTCGAGATTTAACAAAAGATACCGCAAGTCTAATCAATACAGTGATTAGGTTGCAGGAGATGTCAAAAAAACTAAATAAGGATTCCAAAATAGATAAAAAGAACCTTGCTAAACTCCAGGCTGCGAATCGTGAACTGTTGGATATTGTTGATGTAGTGATGGACGATAGTAGTATCTGGGCAAGTAGTGTTAAGAATGAAATACACCAATCAGACAAATTAAAATCAAATACTCCGAAATCCAATCCGGTCCATATTAAGTCAAAAGCCTAAACGTCAACACGGCGGGCGGGCCTAAGCATGCGTTTTGCCCGGTTTTTGGGAGATTTAAACTTTTTAAGCTTAGAGGCGACAATATCAGCTTCTTTAATCATGTCGTGAGAAATACAGGCTCTGTATAGTAAGGTATAGGTTTCTTTATTTGGTTCAAGTTCAGTTGCTCTTTCAAGTTCGTGAACCATAAGTTTAAAATTACCAAGTTTTTCCTGTACTTTAGCGTAAGCTACGTGTCTTGCGGCGAGATTATCTTCAAGTTTTAGGGCTTGCTCGAATGCGATGGCGGCTTTGTCATAATTTTCGGTTTCATAATATATAAGGCCGAGATTATGCAGTGAAGATGGAGTTGCTTCAATGCTGCTGGCAATTTCAAAACAGTCGATGGCGTCACGATATTCTTTCTGTTTTGCATATAAGATACCAAGCCGGTTATAGGCGGCGGCATTTTTTTCGTCGATTTTTAGGATGGTCAACAGGGCTTTCTCGGCGCGCAGGAATCTATTTTCTCGCATGCTTATATGGGCAATATCCCAAAGTTTACCTATCCGGTCACCAATTTTACGAGATGTATTAGCAAACTCGTCTTCGCGCACCTTAAGGTTATGGTAGGCCATGAAGGCGAACCCACCTACTATAAGAAGTTCGTACATATGTTTATGAAATAATTATACCAGATATGATCATAGGCGGTTTAACAGATTTAAAATATTAAGTTTAGTATTTGTATTATGTTTACTAAAAGTTTCGCTTTGAAGGGTTAATTGTAGGATTCGATTCCATCTGTCAAATTGTGTTTCTGATGAAGATTTAGCCATCGCGACAATGGCCATTCGTTTTAAAATATCCAAAACATCTTTAAAGCCATCCTTATCTTTAGCCAACTCATTAAGCCTTAGTAAGCGATGGTAGCGGTCGGTGGTTAGTAGGTCTCTTGCTGTATCAGTGGCAGTATTAATTGAACCGGACTGATCATCTAGAAGTTTAATCGATAGTTTTGGTAGATCTCCGCTGACCGACGTAGCTCGTTCAATCAATTTATGGTCATAACCTTGATTAATTAAATAATTTAACAGATCCGCGTGGCTTGGTTTTAAGATGTTAATTTTTATACATCTGGAGCGTATGGTTGCCAGTATGTGGCTAAAGTCCGATGCTGTCAGTATTATAATGGTATTAAGTGGCGGCTCTTCCAAATTTTTTAAAAGTGCATTTTGGGCTGGAAGCGACATTGCTTCAGCGTTTTTGATAAGCAGTACCCTATTTACCGGTTGGTTTAGATTTGGCACTTTCCTGGAAAGAAAGTGATTAATCTTACGAATCTCTTCAATTTTTAATACCTGTTTCTGTTCCGGTTCGATCAACATAAAGTAAGGGCAAGAATTAATTTTGTCGATACTAATACCTAGTAGTTTGGCTGCTAGCCAGTTTGCGACAATAGTTTTACCTGAACCTGATGGTCCGGTTAGCATAATGCCATGCGGACTGGGCTGTTTAATGTATGCTAGTAGCTGTTTTTGAGTAATCGGATTAAGCAGTGGTTTATTCATAGCTTTTTGGGTAGTTTTTTAAAATAGCTCTTAAATATCTCTGGTATTGGTGCATAAAATTGCTTTCGACCAATATTGGGTAGTATTACTTCCAGACTATAGGCGTGTAGCATGAGTCGTTCGGCAGTTTCGCCACCATAGAAAGTGTCTCCGACTATGGGGTGACCTAAAGCTTTCAAATGTACTCTAAGTTGATGAGTTCGTCCCGTTTTTGGTATTAATTTAAGTAAGCTATGGGATGCACTCGTCTGTATAACCTCGTATTCTGTTAAAGCTGGTTTGCCATTGACTCCAGTTCTAAAGGTAGACGGATGATTAGGATTACGCTCAATTGGCATATTTATGGTTGCCTGACTATGGTCTAGATGGCCTGAAACTATTGCCAAGTATACTTTAAGGGTTTGTCGTTTGGCGAATTGGCGTTGTAGGTACTTAGTTGCTTCATCGGTTTTGGCCGTAATAATCACACCTGAAGTGCCTCTGTCTAAGCGGTGAACTATTCCAGAACGGTTTGTTATAAGTTTGGATTTTACCATTGGAGCGATGAAACTAGCCACGCTACCTTCGTTACTAGACATGCCTTTGGCGTGAGTAATTACGCCGCTAGGTTTATTTATAACTACGCAAAAGTCGTCTTCGAAAATGATCGGTAAGTTGATAATTTCTGGGAGTGGTACACTTAAGCTCATTTGCGTGAAGCTTATTTTGTCTCCTTGATGCAGCCGGTGACTGACTTTTACGACTTGCCCGTTTACCTTAATTGCTCCGGCGCTTATTTGGCTAGCAATATGACTGCGGCTTAGCGCTGGTTTTTTATTGGCTAAAAAAATATCTACTCGTTGTTTATCGTCATCTTTATAGGTTATAACGGCCATAATTTTAGTTACGTCTAAGGCCTACCAGCTGTTGTACTTCAAGTAGTTTAGCATTAGCCACCTGCCTCATTAAAGCCTCGTCACGGTTTAGGAGCTCGTCAACATATGAGTCTTCTATTTGGCTGGTTTTTTGCTGGAAAGTGGTTAAAAATTTATGGACTAATTCAGCCGCTTCTTGTTTGAGATCGCCGTAGCTATGCTTTCCCTGCCATTGAGCGATAACTTCGTTTAACGGCACATCTCTTAATAATGCGATTATTTGTATGATATTGCTTATACCTGGTTGAGTCGCAAAGTCAAAGTTTATCTCTCCCACAGAATCGGTTGTGGCAGCCATGATTTTTTTAGAAGCTTCCTCCGGGTCGTCTGTTAAAAGAATCGTACCAGGATCAATAACGCTCTTACTCATTTTTTTGTTTGGATTCTTAAAGCTTCTAATACGAACCCCTTTGTTAAGGCCGGCAAATTTTAATTGTTCATTCCAAGCTTCGGGTACTATAAATAAGTCAGATTTAAACAGGTTATTCATGCGGATGGCTATATCTCGAGCCAGTTCAAGATGTTGTCTTTGATCTTCGCCGACGGGTACGTATTGGGCGCCGTACAGAAGAATATCTGCTGCCATTAGTACCGGATAATTAAATAGACCAACGCTGACTGTATTCTTGTTTTCACTTTTATCTTTAAACTGGGTCATACGGTTCAGCTCTCCGAAATATACAAAACAATCAAGAATCCAGGTTAGTTCAGCATGCGCCGGAATAAAACTCTGTCGGTAGATATATGTTTCCTGATGTTCGGTATTAAGGCCGGCTGCAATAAACATTTTCAAGTTTCGGATAGTATTGGAGTACAAATCCTGGTGATTAATCGGAGTTGTAAAGCTGTGTAAGTCCGGGACGAACATATTAAATTTATATGCATTGGCATGGCGAGCCTGTAATTTGGCGAGTGGTAACATAGCACCCAAATAGTTACCCAGTGTCAGATCACCGTTAGACCGAATACCGGTTAGAATTATCGGTTTACCCATATTAATTATAAGTATACCAGTAAAAAGCCAAGATTATGTATCGGTCCATAACATATTGGACTCTGCTGGTATTAATTGTAGCGAGTCTAGCAAAGCTCGCATAGGACTTTTAAGTTTCAAGGTGAAGTGTGGCCGTTCTGTGTTGTACCATAACACCCAGTCCATTAGT
>JAJYKI010000070.1 GCA_021788675.1 bacterium
TTGGCTGATGGGCAGAAAAACAAAAAAAGAGGTGGGTGCAGTCGTTAGGTCGCACGGCGTCAGTTTTAGGGTTTGGGCGCCTTTTGCGGAATCGGTTGGTCTAAGCGGTACCTTCAACGACTGGGGCGAAACGGCGATGGAAAGTGAGGGCGACGGTTATTGGTTTGCGGAGGTTAGAGAAGCGTCGGCCGGACAAGAATACAAATACGTCATACATAATGGTGACAAAATTATAAAGAAAAACGACCCGAGATCATTAACTATCACTACGCTGGCCGGAAACTCCGTGATTGTCGATACGGCTTTTGATTGGCAGGACGATAAGCATGTCTATTGGCCACGCGAAAAACAGATAATATATGAACTTCACATCGGCACCTTTAATCGACTCGATCCGGCGACGATTGGAACTTTTGAATCGGCAATGCAAAAGTTGGATTACCTGCGCGATTTAGGGATCAATACTATCGAGCTGATGCCAATTGGCAATATGATGGTTGAGCGCGAGTGGTGGGGATATACGCCTGAATATATTTACTCGGTTGAAAATCTCTACGGAGGTCGTTATCAGCTGCTTGAATTCATAAAGGCCGCCCACCAAAAGGGAATCATGGTAATCCTTGACGTGGTCTATAATCATTTTGCTACCGACCAGGATCTTAATATGTGGCAGTTTGACGGTTGGAGCGAAAACGATAAAGGCGGAATATATTTTTATAACGATTTCAGAAGCGCTACTCCTTGGGGAGATACCAGGCCGGACTATGGCAGAGCTGAGGTTCGCCAGTTTATTCTGGATAACGCTCGAATGTGGCTATGGGACTGTCATATCGACGGGTTGAGAGTTGATTCTACGATCTATATACGAAATTTAGCCGGTAAAAATGACGATCCGGAACATGATATAGCGGATGGTTGGTATCTGCTGCAGCGAATTAATACGGTAGCCAAAAAAATTAATCCGCAATCCTTTGTGGTAGCCGAAGACATAGGAGTGAATGATTATTTATTAAAACCGGTAGGAGAAGGCGGTGCGGCTTTTGATGCTCAATGGGAAGTCAATTTTCCTGAGGGAATTCGTGGTGCCCTAAGGAGTAATCAGCCGGCTGAAATCCATCTGGATACCCTGATTGATCAATTAAAGCGTCGTTTTGACGGTGATCCTATGCGCCGAGTCGTATATATCGACTCGCATGACAGTGCGGCTAACGGATCGGCCAGGTTTAGCGAGCTGATTGCGCCTAAGCAGTCCGGCGGTCTGTTTGCCCGTGAACAGTCGGTGATAGCAGCAGCAATTATTATGACTACACCTGGCATACCAATGATATTGAACGGACAGGAATTCATGCAGGGCGGATCTTTCAATGACTGGCAGGGCCTTGATTGGTCTAGGGTTGAAAAATATTCCGGTATAGTTGAGGCCTACAAGCACTTGATCTCTTTAAGGCAGAATGCCTATGGCTTAAGTGCGGGACTGACCGGTCCGAACATAGATATTTTCCACGTCGATCAAGTCAATAAGGTGATCGCCTATAGGCGTTGGCTAAACGGTGGCCCCGGAGACGACGTTATAGTTTTAATAAATTTCAGCAACAAATCAATAGAAGATTACGAGTTTTATATGCCCGCAAACGGCACCTGGCGCGTCAGGTTCAATAGTACCTGGGACGGCTATTCAAAAGATTTTAAAAACATTAACATTGATGATGTTAACGTCAATAGCAATAAGACATCAATAAACTTGCCGTCTTCTTGTGTTTTGTTATTCTCGCAAGACCCGGCTTAAGACTTGGCGCTTTCTAAAGAGCTACGTCTTTTAACATACCACCATATCATTAACGCAACGATTACGATTCCAAATACGGCACTGATAAGTGTTGAGGATTTTGAGATGCTTTGCCAGTTACCGGCCAGGGCTTGTCCTATATAGGCGAGCGCAAAAGTCCAGGGTATGCTACCGATAACCGTAAAAAGGGCAAATTTAGCTTGTGGCATTTCGGCTACGCCAGCCGGGAAGCTTATAAAAGTCCGTACTACCGGAAGGATTCGTCCAATGAGTACTGCTAAGTCGCCTTTTTTGTCGAAAAATACCTCGGCTTTATCCAAGTCTTTGTGGCGAAGGAGTATGTATTTACCCCACTTTTCTACTAAAGCACGTCCGCCGGTTCTACCTACCCAGTAAGCTATAAAAGCTCCGATTAGGTTTCCTAGAGTGCCAAGCAACCCTACCATAAAGATATTTAAGTGTGCATTGGTTCCGGCAATAGCTACTCCGGCGGTTAAAGCTCCGCCGAATACCATGACGACTTCACTGGGAACTGGAATGCAGGCTGACTCAAGTATCATTAGGAAAAATATTGCCAGATAACCGTGTTTCGCTATTTCGGATACTACCAGATGCTCCATGATGTGCCTCCCCTAGGTCTTATTTTAATTGTCGCCACCACCGCCGCTGCTATGATCGCCGCCGGAGCTTTGAACATAAATTGGCGTATAAACTGGAGTGTAAACCGGTTTGTATATGACAACCGGAGCCGGTGCCGGAGTCGGCTTGTCGACAACTTGAAAATCCGCGTAGGGAAGTGCGGTGTAGTTATTAGCATAGGCAACTATTCTGTAAATGCCGGGCTTATTAAACAATTTTGGCCACGCCGAGTAGTTTTTTGTCAAAGAGGCATTGGGTGCTAATTTTACCTGATTGGGTAAATTAGAACAGGCTGATTGCTTTGCCTTGGCCGTCATTGCAACCCATTGGTTATTGGTCCACTGATAAACATGGAAAGGCTGGTTGGGACAGTCAAACAGTAAGGTTATGGGTGTATTTAGTCCGTTCTTAATTGTATAAGTTATGGTGTCGCCAACCGTATATTTGGTCTTAGATGTCGTAAGTTCGATCTGTCCGGAAGCAAATTCAAGCGTATTGACCTTATTGGCCTGCTGATACATTACGAACAAAAAAGCTACAAACAACAGGATATAGAAAAGAACCGTCAGAACGATTCTTCTGGTGCGGTGTTTGACATAAACTGCTTGGGCGGAACTCATGTTGCGCGCGTTTTCCTGCTTAATCTATAGACTATCGCTACAGCTACCGCTACACCGAATATTATCCATAATATTCTAAATATGCCATGGGCGAGGTCCGTACCCAGATATAAGGCATGGAAGAAAACGAATATCATGACTAGGTAGGCTAAAAAGTGAATGGCTTTCCAGGTATAGGGCTTCTTATCGATCCATAAAAGAGAGCTGATAATAATTGCCAGCAGTATGTAAAATGCGAATATCCCGAGTGCCACATAAAGAGAGCCTAAGTGGTGGCCGGCAATGGTTACGTTTCGGTAATTGGAGGCAAACGGCACTAAAGCCGTGGCAATCGTGAAAGGCACGTATTTATCAAACAGCAAGGCAGTGATGTGCACGATGACGGCGACACCGAAAACCATGGCGATAGCTTTATGCGTTGCCCAGGCAGTTAATGGTTCCAGGATTCTGAAGGTGTAACCTGTAATCAAGCCAACTCCGGAAAGAATCAGAATGACTAAGGCGAATGCCGCTACGAATCCGGCTGCTCTGGTAATGTACCAGGGCCAGGACGCTTTGGCTCGGCTTTCCAGTCTTTGTTTTACGCTCGGTCCTTGAACGGCCGGCACTAGAATATCCGGTGAATTAGCGGAACTCGCGCTGCTGGTTGCCGCTAAGGCTAGCGACGAACTAAATAATCCGAAAGTTAAAACCACAGATAAAGTTATCGTCAGAAAATACAAAATTCTTTTCATAAGCATTACTGAAATTATAGATTAGTATACAGACTTTCGTCTATATTAATAAGTTTTCCCAATTTTATGGTGAATTCCTTGGCATTATCTGATTTACATTGTATCAACGCATTACTGATTCCCTGGGACTTAAGATAGTCCGGTGCCTTAGAGGAACCGGCGATTACCGCACAAGACGCCAGGACGTCGGCTTCAAGCGCTGATTTATCCGAGCAAACGGTCGCCAGTCTTACGTCGGTTAAGGCCGGCTTGAGAGTCAGTGGATTGATTAGATGATGCCAGCTTGAATTTGGATTTTTGCCGTGTCTGACGGTTGTGCCGGATGTAGCGATGGCAAACTTATTTTTAGTCGGTACTAAAACCCGGCCGATTATTTTGTCGTCGTCGCTATAGCCG
>JAJYKI010000003.1 GCA_021788675.1 bacterium
TAATAGGCTTTAGTAAATGCATCATATGCATTCGAATATCCCCCAATTTCATAAATATAGCCGTTATATTCTAAGGAATAATCGAACTGTTGAGCGTCCGGTAAGTCTGACGTACTATAACACCACGTACTGCTATATAGAGTCCATCCTGTTGGACATGTTGAGATAGTAGTAAACCCTCCCGATGCAGTAGTTTGCGCATATTCTACCATGGCAGCACTCTGTTGGCCGCCCAACACATATATGTATCCGTTATACGATACAGAGGAGGCTTGATTACCACTACCAGTCTCAAGTCCTGTAGTTGGTGTCCAGCTGGATATAACTCCTGTTGTCGAGTTGATTGTGGCATAGTATACATTGGCGGTTAAAGTTCCTGCACCGCCTCCAATCTCATAAATATATCCATTTGCCACAACAGCAGTTGCAGCATTAGTTGGATTAGTAAGAGATGTAGTGGGATTCCAGGTGCCTACAACACCGTTACTACTAATAGGAGCGTAAAATACTGCTGAACTATACGTTGTGGTATAACCCCCGATTATATACATGTAATTTCCAACTACGACACAATCAGCTTCATATACCGCAGTAGACAGCGATCCTGTTAAGGTCCAGGCGCCGATGCCGCCAGACGTACTCAAGGTTGCATAATATACGTTTGATCCGCCCGATGAATCAACTATTTCGTAAGCATAGTTGTTATAGACTAAGTTATCATAACAAGTATAATAACCTGCGGCGAGTGATGACATGGTTGTTTGGGAGCCACACCAAACCATTCCAATTTTATTAAACCCACTTTGACAACTAATAGAGCTAGTGTTATTGGGTCCAAGTGCTCCACCACTATCTGTAGAATTATTAATTTGGTTTTGCGATCTACTAATCCCTCCCTCATTATTACCGCTAGAAAACATATTAGATGAATTAACAGATACGCTTGGGTCGATCGAAATAGGATAAGACAGGTGCTTAAGCCCGACGGCCATGAGGTAGACTTTGTTCTTCTTGAGAATAAGTTTTGTGGGTGTGGATTTAACTGTTTGACCATTTGCTCGGCCGTCACTTTGTTTAATGACTGGGGCCGACAGGCTGAAGTCGATGTTGTTGGCTCCTTCAATGCCAATACTACCTCCTGCCATATTAAAGGCCTTAAAGCCATTAGGTAAATTTAGGGTGTAGGGGAAATCCAAAGCATTACCGACGTAATGATTGACGATGATGTCTTCGGCTAGTTGTGTCTTTTGCGGAGTATAAACTGCTTGAACAGAGCCGTTACCTAAATTGTAAACAAAGTGCCCGCTTGAGAGCTTATTGACACTAGACGTAGTAAAGTCAGGTGTTAAACCTAAACTAATATTATTGATGTCATCGGTTAGCGAAATGCCTTTATTTAAATCGACTGGGATTCTGGCGCTGTAAAGCCCAGTCCCGGGCTGACCGACCAAGACGTTCTGCGCCAAACGGCTTTCGGCGCCTAATCCGCTCTCGTTAATAACATAATCGTTTTTGGCCAAATCCAATTTAGTGCCATTAAACAGTTTCATATCCGGTTTATTTAGAAGTAATCCGGCTTGGTAGGATATGGTTTTAGGGGATGATCCATGCATATATACAATTAAAGGACTAAGACTAACGCTTAGTATCACGACCGCATATATTGCATAGCGAACGAGTTCCTTGAAGTGTTTAACTGGCGGAAACAGTTTTTTTAGGCGTCGTTTTAATGCCAACTTTGTATGAAAGTATCTTTTTACCAGGCGCCTAGTAAGATTATGCCTGGCCATGAAACGCCTAATTGATCGACAATAGACGTTTTTATGAAGTTTTTTATGTAAGATCTGCCAGGTAGCTAATACTTTATCTATTATGCGAGATTTGTTATGGCTCGGGTTATAGGTTGGTCTTTGGTCATAATTCTCATAAGGTTTCCGATATTGGTTTCGAAAAACTGACTCATGTTTTTTTGATATAGTTTTATTGCTATACACCTATGACTCCGAATAATAAAACACAAGAGAATAATCTAAATATAGCACAAGCGCAATTGTAAGTTTACAAGGCTTAAGTCAATCGGTTTTTATTTATTTAGATTTGTGATTGCTTGTTTATTCGGGAAATAACCTGATCCAAGCTCAGTTTGGCTTCGGTTGAATCTTCCATGTGTCTAAGAGTATATAGGTCATTTTTGATCTCGTCCGGCCCAACGATTAAAACGTACTTCAGCTGCTTTTTGCGGGCAATATTAAGCTGGTCGCCCAGTTTACGTTTGGAGATATCTACGGCAGCATTAATTCCCTGGGTGCGCATACGTCTAGCGATCTTTAGACCGGATTCCAATGTGTCCGGCAAGACTGCTATATAAATTTGCGTGTCCGTATCAATTGCCGGCATTAACTTGTGTAGTTCAAGAAAGTTAGCTAGTGTGGCATCTCCTAGTCCGAAGCCGGCAGTTGGAACCGGCTCAACTCCGAATAGACCAACCAGGCCGTCGTAGCGACCGCCGCCCATCATTGAACGGTTATTATCTGGGTGGGTATCGAAAACCTCAAAAACAATGCCGCTGTAGTAATCAAAACCGCGCATCAGGGTAGGGTCGAATATGGCATTGTCTATGCCGTGTTCAATTAGCGATTTTATAACTTCAAGTAATTCTTGAGCCGGGGCGGTTTTCAGTAGTTCGGCCGGCAAATCGTTAATGTCGGTTGTATCCAGTAAATTTAAAAGTTTTTCGGCAATTGAATTTTGTTTTTGCTCAGGTCTCAGAATATCGTCCAGCTGCGCAATGAAGCTTAACGGTTCAAGCTTAGCCTTACGATCAATCAGCTTAGCCATGGCATAGCTCTGGTCCGGACTCAGCTTTAAGTAGTTGCTAAAGATAAGATCGCTAAGTTGGCGATGATTAAGTTTTATCTGGTACATATCGCTGGACGCGCCAAAAGCTTTATATATATCGTCGGCAATGAAGATTAATTCCAATTCAGCATTGGTATTGGCGATACCGAATATGTCGACGTTTAATTGCCAGTGTTCCCGCAGGCGTCCCCGCTGTGGTCTTTCATAGCGCCAAAGGTTCGGGATTGAAAACCAGCGCAGCGGATAAGCCAACTCCTGGCGTCTGGCTGCCACCATGCGGCTGACACTTGGTGTCATTTCCGGGCGAATCGCGACCTCCCTACCGCCTCGATCAATAAAGCTGTATGTCTGTTCACTGACGATTTCCTGACCGCTTTTAGCTTTATACAGATCAAGCGCTTCTAGAATCGGAGCGTCATACTCCTCGTAGCCGTAGCTTTTTACAACTTTCCGAATAACACTAAACATATAGTTCTGTTTTCGTTTATCTTCAGGATAGAAATCGCGTGCTCCTTTATACGGAGCGGTTGAAAGTTTCATAAATAAATCTTACTATTTAGTGCCATTAACTAATTTAGGTAACTTTGTTTTAACAAAGTTTGACTTTAATTTTATCATGAACCTTGCAATCACGGACTATCGTGAACCAAAAATTGCTAATCAGTTTTAGAAGCTCGCCGGCGTTTTGAGTAGGCACGCAACCGCTGCGTTGTCGATTGATTCGGCCTGAGCAACCGTAGTGGCGTTAAACGTCCTAACATCTTGTCCCCCACCACTATATATTACACTCACGGCGTTCTGCGTCTTCACTGTTTGACTATTGATATAGAAATTGGTAGATTGCCACTCAGCCTCGACATAACAGCTATTATTGAAATCATCAATGTTCACCATTTGAACTTGCTTAGACAACTGTCCGTTTGGTTCCACTATAAACTCTGCCTCTAAGTGTGGGCCCACACCTTGGTACTTTTGAGAGTGCCTATATTCACAATATTGGCCTGGGCTTGGCTTATAGCCCTGTGACAACCAGCCACCTCCGGTTTCGCTCTCAATAGTTTGCAAACTTGCACAATAGGCATCAAAAAAACCATTGGATGATTGAGCACTGCTCTCTAATTTCTGCGCAAACGTTAACATTGCCTGAGCTATATGATTATTGCGACCGGAGCTCATTAAATAACTGACTAATGAATCTGGTCCACTATTAGACCGACTGCTGTTTTGGGTTTGCTCGGTAGTAGTAGTAATAGTAGTAGTTGATGTCGGCTTGGATACGTGCGTCGATTCGCTAGCGCCACTCTGACTAGAGCACCCGGCTAACAATGTCGATGCAGCGAATAACAGCGCAATTTTACTATTTGACTTTCCTCTCAGCTCCAAACGTTCGGCATGCCTTAGCATATTTACTCCTTAATATATATCTAATTAAGTTGTTAAGTCTTCAACCACATATTTTTATAACTAACTAATTAATAATACAAAAATTTGTAAAGTCAAAAAAATACCACTAATTTCTCAGTGAGTAGTCCTAAGAACAATTGTTGTAACTTAAAAACTATTGGTTAAATGATGCTAGGGATAAGATTCTTTTTTTACAAAAGCTATTTGTCTATCTTAAAAATCGCGCTCTATAGTTCACATTATCCGGGATAAAGCTCTTCTTAGTAATTAAGTATCATATTGAAATCGAGTATTATCTGGTGCGCGGGAGAGGACTTGAACCTCCATGGGTTGCCCCGCTAGCTCCTAAGGCTAGTGCGTCTACCATTTCGCCACCCGCGCGTGTATGCGAAGTTTTAAATTCTTATGAGCGTATTTTAACTTATCTAACAGATAAAGCATAGCATAAAAGACTTGCCACGAGGTTTATTTTATTTATAACCTGCTAATCGCTTAATTATGGTAAGCTTTTTAAGTAATGGCAGCGACTAAAATTAAGCCGAATAATGACAATCTAAAATTAATGTCAGGCATGGAAGTCCTGCGACTTAGTTATTCTTTCGCCCTCAAAAGTTATGAGCAGGTCGCAGTCCTGTTTTTACTTCCGGCTTTAGTTACGACGCTGGGCACATTGTATTTAGAGAGCGGGGCCATCGAATACACAAAATATCATCTATTAAACCAAAGTTTCTATCTTGGTCTTGGCCTGATTGGTTTAGGCATTATCTGGCAGCTAATAAACTACAGTCCGTCAATTTATTTCTTAAGTGAAGCGACTAGAAAACCGACCCTACCGAGCATTATCGAGTGCTATAGGCTCGGTTTAAAAAAGTACTTTAAGATTCTATATATGGCCTTAATTGCCGATATGCTGCTGGTATTAAGTATGGTTTTATTCATCTTTCCTTTTATAATCTTTTTTCCACGCTTAATTTTGTTACCGTTTTTCGCCGCCGAGCATCCCGAAGCGAAGGCTAGCGAACTCCTTAATATGGCCAGAACTGCGACTAAGCCTTACTTTACACCTATCTGGAACGTTTATCTGACTATGGCGCTATACTTTATCGTTCTGAACCTGATATTATCAATCATTCCATTCGGTATAGTTTTTATAAGCATACTAACCTACGTCACCATCTTTATGCCGGTTTTGATATATAGGCAAATCGTCAATTTGAATAGTAACTTGTAAAGCCCGTAAAAACTTAGTATTGTGTCAGAATTTAAAAAATAAGGCCTGGGCATCACCGTAGTGTTTGGCTTTAACAAGCTTTATTCCGCTAACGGCTAAATCTACACTATGGTCGGGCGGCAACGACAAGATTAGAACCCCCGTCTTATTAAGCCTTTCGGTTAATTTAAGCATGGTGCTGTCTTTGACCTTATCGTAGGGCGGATCAGCGATGATTAAGTCAAAGCTTTCCTTAGTTGTCGCCAGCCAGCTTTCTACGCTAGAATGAACGGCCTTAAAATCATGATCGGCCAAGTTAAGCGCATGCGCATTGGAGCGAATCGTGGCGTAAGCGGTCTTATCGGCTTCAACTGCAGTAACGTGTTTTGCACCCCGGCTTAAGGCTTCAAAGCCGATTGCGCCGCTACCCGAGTAGGCGTCAAGCAGGCTTAGACCCTCTATATCCCCTAAAGCCGCAAAGATGGCGCCGCGCAGTTTTTCGCTCATCGGATGTGTCGAGGCTTTCTTAGGCGATGCTAAGATTCTGCCTTTATACTGTCCGGCAATAATACGCATGTTTTTATTAAGACTCGGCTTCGATCGCGGCACCGTACCAGGCCAACGTAACCGCCCTGACTAAGACCGGTATAAGGTGTTTTCTGACATCACTGGCGAGACTCCTGGTCCATCCGTCCTTATAAAAGCGATCATAAAAATCGAATTTATTAATTGACTTGGCGGTTTGACGATACCATTCCTGAATGTTTGAGGAGTCAACGTAGGCCAGGTGTGGCCCTTCACAGATACTTTGAGTGTATTGGATTGGTTTTAAAATTGTCGCGATACCAAGCTCAAAGGCGGCATGGGTCAAAAATATACCCTTTGGTCCCCAAAAACGCCAGTTATTAACCAGCATTTTAGAAACAGTCGCTCCCGACATCAGAATCCGGTCCTTGACACCTTCACGCTCGTCCATGCTGATACCGCCTAACAGTTCGCTGACTTTGTCTCCGTAAGGAAAATGATGCGCCGGTGTCAGACCGTCGACCATGGCATGGGCTAACCAGGCCGCTTCGAACCCGGCCCTCACCTCGTCATCGGCCCGGATACTATTAACCAGCTGATCATAATGGTACTTAATGATGGCTAGTAATTCGACATCACTGTCGTCATCCGGCTGAATAAAGTGCCAGGGTTCGTCTTTCGCCAGCGGACTTTTCCGCTTAATGGCATCGGGGCCGTTATTACCCTCGAAATGTATGACGTTGTTAATCTTTGGGAAATTAGTCTCCCGGCCGTTGAGCAGTATTTTGAGCTGTTTGGCAGCCAGCCGGTCAATTTTCTGATGCGCGCCCATAATCCGACCGGACGCTTTAGTTAAGGTTGAGCCTGAATACATTTAGTTACTTAATCAATTCAAATAGGTTATATGCTGCGCACTTTGAACCAGTTGCGCCAGATACTTATAGTTTACCAGATTAATGCGGGTTTTAAAGAATAAATCGACGGCTTGTTTGACCAATCCGACCAGTTCGGCGTCGTCGAGCGTTGTCAAGCTGAAGCCGAATTTGCCGTGTTGCAACTTACCATATATCGCTCCCGGGCCCCGCAACCTTAAATCCAACTCACTTAATGCGAAGCCGTCGCTTAAGCGGGCGAATTCACGCAGGCGCGGCAGCGGCTCGCTATTGTCCGCCTGGATTAAAAAGCAGTGGCTTTGGTATTGACTGCGGCCAACCCGACCTCGCAACTGGTGCAGCTGGGCCAACCCGAAGTGTTCCGGTCCATAAATTGTCATGATCGTGGCGTTAGGTACATCAACCCCGACCTCAATGACGGTTGTAGCGACCAAAACCTTAATCTCGCCGTTTAAGAATTTTTTCATAACCTCGGTTTGTGCTTCGGCTGACATTTGACCATGCAGCACACCGATCGGATATTTAGGTAGTTTTTTGGCATAAGTCGTAGCTATAGTTTCGACGTCTACGCCATCGGACGTATCGGTTGCTTTGATATATGGACAAACGACGTAAGCCTGATGACCGGCGCTAAGCTCCGTCTTTAATTTATCTAAATAGCGGTTAAATCCCGATGGCGCGATAATATCTGTTAAGATGTCCAGTCGATCGGCAGGTTTGGTTTTAAGCTGGGACAGCTTTAAGTCGGATAAGACCGTCAGGGCTAATGAGCGCGGAATCGGAGTCGCCGTAACGCTTAAGAAATGCGGCAGATGTTTAGCTTGTTTTTGGATTTCCATTCTTTGGTCAACCCCGAAGCGATGCTGTTCATCGATAATTAAAAGCGCCAGGTTCTTCCAGTCAACGCCGCTGGTTAGCAAACTATGCGTCCCTATAACCAAACTGCCTGCGGTCGCATTGGCTTTGTCTATGGCTAAGGTTTTGGCACTTTTTTTCAGGCTGCCGGTCAATAACACCAGTTTATCGGCCAGTCCCAGCGGCGTTAGCAGCTTATTAATCGTGTCGGCGTGCTGTTTAGCCAACAGTTCGGTCGGAGCCATGAATGCCACACTGTAGCCTTCGTCCATCGCCATGACAGCTGCCATGACCGCCACTACGGTCTTACCGCTGCCGACGTCACCTTCAACCAAGCGGTTCATCGGCTTAGTCGATTGCATGTCCTGGTATATCTGCCAGATTACCCGTCTTTGGTCATCGGTCAAATTAAACGGCAGTTTATTAACGAAAGTTTTGGCCAGATCGAGTTTGAATTTGACACTGATCGCCGTGTTGCGGTTCATGTCGCGGGTGGACAGTTCATTTGCCAGCATCAGCGGGAACAGTTCATTGAAATTAAGCCGTAGCTTAGCTTTAGCTAGATCTTCAAGATTAGAAGGATAATGCATGGTCGCAATCGCCTGAGCGTAGGTCATCAACTTCAGCTCGTTATTGACGTAATCCGGCATAAATTCCTTGATTTCTGAACTCAAGGGCAAAACATTAGTCATTAAACGTCGGATTTGGGCGGATTTTAAAGTCTTGGACTCCGGATAAACGGGTAGTATCCGGGCGCTCTGCAGTGGCAAATCACTGACTAACTCAATGTTCGGATTAATAATCGAGTAGTGACGGTTAGATAACTTATACTGGCCAGATATATAGTATGTCTGATCGGTTTTAATGCCGCTTTGCCGGTAGGGTTGGTTAAACCACACCAGCTTGACGCTATCGCTGTCATCTGATGCGATGGCCTCGGTTATAGATAAATTACGACGAATCCGCCTGGTCTTTAGATTGTTGATTCGTCCCCTCAAGCTGACCGGACCCGGCCTGAGCTTGGCAATCGGCAGGATATGGCTATAGTCGTCGTGACGCCTGGGCAGATAAAACAAAAGGTCGCCAAGCGTTATTATGCCCTTTAAGGCAAAGGCTTCGCTAAGTTTTGCACCAACGCCGGTCAGACTGCTAATTGGGTCGGACAACTTCATGCCTGGACTCCTTTAAGATCAAATCTTAGACTTCAATCAGCGCGCTGTCTTTAAAAGCCTTGCCTCGCCTTATAAGCGCCCGCTGTGCGCTTAAGTCATGCTCGCTCAGTCTGTCGGACGCAGCTTTAGACCCGTTGACATATATGGAACCGCTGCTCAGTAGCTGTTTGGCGTTAGTCTTACTGCTAGCCAAACCAGAGCTAACCAGCACTTCGATCAAAGAATCGCCCGGTTTAGCCTTAACGTGTGGCATCTCAAGGCGTAGTAGGGCCAACTCTTCGCTGCTAGCCTGAGCGATCGGAGTTGTGCCGTTTAAATAAGACGTGATCGATTTAGCCAGTTGCATCGACTTATCGCCGTGTACTAATTTGGTCACTTCATCGGCCAATTTAAACTGAGCTACCCGTTTGGACGGATCCTTGGCCTGTTCACCCATAACGGCTTTAATCTCAGCCTGTGTCAGTTCGGTATAGATGTTCAAATAGTGTTCGACCGCTGCATCATCACTGTTCACCCAAAACTGGTAAAAATTAGTAATCGATGTCTTGGCGGGGTCCAACCAGACCGCTCCGGCTTCGGTCTTGCCGAATTTAACTCCGGTTTGCGGGTTTATAATCAACGGACCGGACCAGACGTGCGTCTCGTCTTTAGTAACTCGACGGATTAAATCGACGCCGGCGATACTGTTGCCCCACTGATCAGATCCGCACACCTGCATGTTAACGCCCATAGTCTGGTGCATGTAAAGAAAATCGTAAGCCTGGATTAGAACGTAGCTGAACTCGGCATAACTTATGCCGCTGCCATCCTCACCTAACCTTGACTGCACGAATTCCCGGCCTAACATCTGACGCATCGGCACATGTTTACCGACATCACGCAGGAAAGTCAGATAGTTCATATTTTTGAACCAGTCGTAATTATCTACCAGTTTAAATGGCATACCGGAGAAAATCTGTTCGTACTGACTGGCGATCGATTGTTTATTGATAGTGATCTGTTCGAGCGTTAATAAGCGGCGTTCTTCGGCTTTGCCGTCGGGATCACCGATTAATCCGGTAGCTCCGCCGACTAAAAGAACCGCGCGGTGGCCGTGCCGGATAAAGTGCTTAACCATCATTGCCATTGCCAGGTGGCCGACCGTCATGGAGTCAGCGCTGGGATCGACTCCCCAATAAAATGTAAATTTTGTCTTATCCAGCTGTTTGACATCTTCCAGTGTCGTCTGATTGACGAAACCACGCCACTTTAGTTCATCAGATAAAGTCATACTTGTTCCTGTTATTTATTACATTTTAACAATTAGTCTTAATTATTACATAGCTTAAGATTTTTCTTTTAATATTCAGGGGCCGATCGATTTCTCTCAGATTTTATTGCCAATCTGCCGGCTTATTTCTATACTTAATTACTAAATAGAGGGATATTTAGTGAACAGAAACAGCTCGAACAGTGGCCGGCGTCGACCAAATAACCGGAACACCGGACGCAACCCAAGATCATCAAGCCTGAAGTTAAATAGCAGCCTGACCAACCGGCGCAAAGAAAAACATGCCGCCAGAAGTGCTGCTAAGGCCGAGTACCTAGCCAGTCTGCCAAAAGAACGCTGGAAGCGGATGTTTGCCAGACTAAAACCTAAGCACCTGATTGAATACTGGTTTTCAAAAGAAGGCGCCATCATGGGCCTTAAAGTCATCGGCGTGTTCATAGTCCTTAGTTTTTTCGGAACCATCGGCTTGTTTGCCTATTACCGAAAAGATCTGCCGGCACTTAAGAATATATCCGGACAAAATCTCGGCGGCAGCATCAGCTACTACGACCGTACGGGTAAGGTTTTGCTCTGGCAGGATTATAATGCCGTCAAACGGATGCCGGTAAAAAGCGATCAGATCAGTCCGTTCATGAAAGAGGCTACCGTAGCTATCGAAGACAAAGGCTTCTATACGGAAGGGGCTATAGATATCCGCGGCATCTTTCGCGCCGCTTTCCATGATATTCTGCATGTCGGCTCGGGACTACAAGGCGGTTCAACAATTACCCAGCAGCTGGTCAAATTAAATGAGGGCTGGACGGATAACCGGACAATAACCCGAAAAATCAAAGAGTTAATTTTATCGATTGAAATCAACCGTGAATACACCAAAGATCAGATTTTAACCGGCTATCTGAATATGGCGCCTTACGGTGGCATAGAATACGGCGTCCAGGCCGCCGCTGAAGATTACTTCCATACCAGCGCGGCTAATTTAACGCTTGCTCAGTCCGCCATGCTGGCCGCGATTCCTCAATCACCCAGCTATTACAGCCCCTACGGCAGCACACAGTTCAATTCCGAAGCCGGCAATTCATTCAGCAAAGGCGCCTTAATCGGCCGGATGGACTATATTCTTATGCTCATGCATCAACAGGGCTATATTACCCAGGCCCAGGAGAATCAAGCCTTAAATACCGACATATTGAGTGAGGTATATCCGCTACAGGGTAAATACCAGAACATTCAAGCACCTTACTTCGTCATGGTAGCCAAACAGCAACTCGAAAAAATGTATGGCGCCAGTACCGTTAACCGTGGCGGCTGGAAAGTCACAACCACACTAGATACCACGCTTGAGAATTATGCGGAACAAGATATCCACAATAATATTCCTTTGATCGAGCGAGCCAAAGCCGACGAGGAATCGACCGTTCTTGAGAATGTTCAGACCGGACAAGTCGAGGCTTTGGTTGGCGGCACCAATTTCAATAATCCGCAGTACGGACAAATAAACTACGCCAATATAAATATCTCACCTGGATCAAGCATTAAGCCGTTTAACTACGTAACGCTGATCAATAACCACAATAATGTCGGTGCCGGTTCGGTATTTTACGATAGTCAATCACCCATACCCGGCTATCCGTGCACCAATCACAATACACCTTTAAACGGCGGTAACTGCGCAGAGGACTATGATTTCCGTTATCCCGGCGCCGAAACCATCCGCTACGCTCTGGGCGGCTCCAGAAACGTTCCGGCGCTCAAATCCGTCATGGAAGAGATACCTGGCGACACCAGTCCCGATCATGTTAAATCGGTACAGAAATTCGTCGATACGGTCGACGCCATGACCGGTTACAAAAACGCCTACAAATGCTATGTCCCGGGAGTTAACGTCGAAACGGCTTCGGTGAGCCAGGAGACCCAATGTTATGCCTCTTCCGGCATCGGTGATGGCGCGTATATTGCGACCGATCAGCAAGTCAACGGCGACGCTACACTCGCTCGACTCGGGAAAGAGTTGCCACAGACCTATATCTTAAATATTACCGACGCAGCCGGACATACGGTATATCAGTGGAAGCAACCTGCCGGCACTCAAGTTGTCCGTCCGGACGCCGCCTATATCATAGACAACATCCTATCCGACCCTCGAGCTACCTATCTACCCGGTAGTTGTAGCGCAACTAACTGTACTAACCTGTCATCGTTTGGCTATAAATTCCAACGCTACAACGGCTGGGATATAGCAATCAAGACCGGTACGACCAACTATAACTTCGAAGGACTCATGACCGCTTGGAGCACCCAATTCGCCGTGGTTAGTTGGGTCGGCTACCACACCAGAAATCAGCCACTATCCGGAATTCCAATGGAGACACTGACCGAACCCCTGACCAGGACCTTAATCGAACAAGCTCTGTCGACTCTAAAGACCAAACCGATTAACTGGACTCAACCGTCGGACATAAAACTGGTTTCAGCCTTCGTACAACGTACTCACGTCGGTATCGGTTCTGAGGAACCCGGTCCGACCAAGGAGTTGTTCCCGAGTTGGTACACCGGCAGCGGATCGTCAAGTTCCGGGACGCAAGTGTTGGACAAAGTATCCGGTGATTTGGCAACCAGCTGTACTCCAGCCGATGCCAAAGAGACCGTTACCGGCGCCAATTCCAACAACTGGTCGGTTGACATCTTCTATCCGCCCAATCAGACCGCTAGCCCGACTCAAAAACAAGTCAATACTTACGATACCGTACACCAGTGCAGCGACCAACCGCCAACCATTACCCTGACCACTCCGCAAACGTGTTCGAATACGGATAACAATAACCAAGGCTGTACCATTGTCGCCACCGCTACCCAAGGCACTCATCCCCTAGGCGGCAGTAATTTCGGCGGCACCATAGACATAAGCATAGGCGGTAACGTAGTAAAGTCTTTCAACGTAGCTTCATCACCGTCCACCGTAACGTTTAACTATCTGCCGACGTCATCGGGAACGGTAGATGTTACGGCTACAGTGACGGATAGCGTGCTCTACCAGGCGTCACAAACTACCCAGATGCAGGATAGTTATATTGCGCAGCAAACCCTGCCGTCGACGACTACCAATCCTACTAACAGTACGCCAGGCACGACCAGTCCGCAGCAAACCCAAGGCACAACCACGCCTACGACCACGACCACGCCCAATTAAAAGCTAACTTAGAAAACTGTTAAGCGCAGATTTGACATCAGCTACGGGGTTTAAGAACTTAGGCTGGGCCGTCTTAGCCGGTATTTTTGGCCCGATAGCATAGGCAAAACCCAGGGCTTTAGCTTCGTCGAGACGCCTTTCTATGAACGGCACGTGACGAATCTCACCGGATAAACCAACTTCACCGAATACAACGGCATTGTCTTTCAATTTCTTATTCCGGCTGGCCGATGCGATTGCCATGACGACCGCTAAATCTGCGGCCGGTTCGGTAATTTTTAGTCCGCCGACTATGTTGACGTAGATATCTTTGTCATTAAGTTTCAGCGAAGTTCTTTTCTCCATCATGGCAACCAGTAGATTGAGCCTGGACAGATCAAGCCCGCTAACTGCCCGCTTAGGATAACCGTAGCCGGTCGGATTAACCAGCGCCTGCACTTCGACTAAAATCGGGCGACTGCCTTCTATCGTCGCCAGCACAATCGAGCCGTCGGTCACTTTACGTTCGGCCAACAACGCTTTTGACGGATTATCCACTTGGCTTAACCCGCTGGATTTCATCTCAAAGATAGCCGTTTCACTGACCGAACCAAACCGGTTCTTAGACACTCTAAGTAATTTAAGGCCACCGCTATTGTCGCCTTCAAGACTTAAAACCACGTCAACGATATGTTCAAGCAATCTTGGGCCCGCTAGACTGCCCTCCTTAGTGACGTGTCCGACAATTATAACGGCCGTATCGGACGCTTTAGCGGCATTCGTTAATAATCGCGCACTATTGGTTACTTGAGTTATGCTACCGGCTGATGAACCGACCTCTTCCGTTCTTATGGTTTGTATGGAATCTACGATTACCAACTTATATTCACCGCTTAGAATGGCAGTCTTTATCTCGTCGCTTGAATTAGTTGCCGCCAGTTTCAACTTGTCGGCCGACACCCCTAAACGCCTGGCCCGCATCGCCACCTGGTTTAGCGACTCTTCGCCGCTGACATACAGTACGCTTTCGTGTTGAGCCACCCCGGCAGCCAATTGCAGTAATAAAGTACTCTTGCCCATACCAGGTTCACCGCTGATTAAATTAACACTGCCGTTTACTATGCCACCGCCGAACACCTGATCGACTCCGCTCATGCCGCTTGGCATGCGTTGGTCGCTGGTTTTTAGGCCTTCTTCCAGGCTTTGAACCGATAGGCTAGCCTGATTGTGACCATGAGTCTTTATAGCGTTCAAATTAAGCTCAATACTGTTCCATTCGCCGCAAACGCTGCAGCGACCGGACCATGTCGAATAACTGGCGCCACAAGCGCTGCAGACATAACCGGACGTTTTATTAGTTTTTGCCATACTTACTAAAATATTTTACTCTATTTAGTTGTTAAACTGGGCATAGAAGAGGAGTTGATCGACTGGACCAATTGCTGTTCCTCTAATACAAGTGAATTTCTCTTGCTAACCAGAGCGTTATATTGGGCGATTTGAGCCTTCGTCTGATTTAGCAGCTGGTTATATTGATCCACTTGGCTATTGTATCCGGGTATCATGGCGTTGTAACCGTAATAGTCCCCACTACTTAATAAATTTTTCATTTGCTTGGATTGTAAGCTTAGAGACGACTGCCAACTGGCAAGCTGTGATTGATTGGCGTTAATCTGGTTTTTTAAACTACTAAGCTGCAGATCGTAAGAAGCGATCATTTGCTGTCTTTGACTGAATTCGGATTCGTAGCCCTGATAGGTTTTGACGATTGCCTGACGATCCTTAAAATACAGTTCGTAATGCCGTTCCAGCGTCGGGCTTAAATTCATGACTTCAGTGCCAAGCACGGAATAGAGCTCATCATATTTGGCTCCCGGTTCGGTTTTGGCATAAGCCGCCATCTGCTGGTGAATTTCCGGACTACTGACATATTTCTCATAGTAGGACCACATGGCCGAATCCAAGCTGTTACGCTCCGCGCTATTCAGCCTGGCATAGCCGGCATGTAACATCTCATAAGCTGCAGTTACCGGTATAATACCGTTCAATCTCGGATCGGTGACATTAAGCAAATAGATGCCGTTGTCGCCGCTGTGATAACAGCCGATAACATAACTCTCCTGTAACCGGTTTGGACACTGCTTGGCGAAATCGATTTTATTTAAAATTGCCGGCCGGTTGACATAAAAAAGCGTCTTGGCATACGCGCTCATCTGATCTTGCGCGACTATGGCTGCAATCTCCGCCGGCGGCTTATAACCGGCTAGAATAACCCAATCCTTGAGGGTTGTCAGATTAAATAATCCCCATATGACAAAAACCGCTACCGCTGCCAAAACCAATCCGGTTAATAGCTTGGTAACGGTTTTTAATGCTGCCAGGGCTTTATTCGCTTTGGGTGGCATAAGCTAATTCGCCGTTTTTGGTTGCCACTTGAATAACATCGCCTTTTGAGTAGTGCTCGTCTAAAACTTCCATCGCCATACGGTCTTCGATCGTATCCTGAATCAGTCGTCGGAGCGGTCTGACACCGTTCAATGCGTCATAGCCATGATCGAGTAGGTACTGTTTGGCTTTCGGGGTCAATACCAAACCGATACCCTTCTTTTGTAAACGACGCCTAAGCTCATCGATTTGCAGATCGACGATCTTCAGAATATCTTTCTTGGTAAGAGCGTTAAAGACAATTATTTTATCTATCCGGTTAAGCAGTTCCGGGCGAAGCATTTTTTTAAGTTCGTCTCTAACCTTAGACTCGTTTTCGTTATGCATGTCATCTAGCCGCTTTTGCGTACTTTGATTAGATACCCGGAAACCGAGCGATGCTTCTTTTTGTAACTTTTCCGCCCCTATATTACTGGTCATGATAACCACCGTGTTAGTAAAATCTATTTTCCGGCCTTTGGCATCAGTCAGCACCCCGTCCTCAAGTATTTGCAGTAACATATGAAAAACGTCCGGATGAGCTTTTTCGATTTCATCAAACAACACCACACTATACGGTTGACGCCGGATCTTGTCAGTCAATTGTCCACCGTCATCGTAGCCGACATAACCGGCTGGTGCGCCCACCAGACGCGATACGTTATGATGTTCGCCGAATTCACTCATGTCGATTTTAATTAAACTGTTCTCGCTGCCGAAAAACTCACGTGCCAATACTCTGGCCAGTTCGGTCTTACCTACTCCGGTCGGGCCTAAAAAGATAAATGAACCAATCGGTCGTTTCTCGCTGCCGATACCGCTACGATTACGACGAATAGCCTTAGCAACGGCGGTAACGGCATCATCCTGCCCGATAATATACTTGCCAAGCGTTTTCTCAAGATGCAACAGGTATTTGGCTTCCGAGCGGATTACCTTTTTGACCGGCACGCCGGTAATGCGCGACACGACATCAGCCAAGTCGTCACTACTAAGTGCCATTGCCTTGTCTTTCTTAATTGATGCCTCAAGTTTATTGAGCTCGTCGCTTATCTGGCTGGCACGCGTCTTATAATGGGCTGCCAATTGGTAGTCTTCGTTATCGCTAGCCTCGTCTTTACGGATATTGACCAGTTTTAACTCCTTATGCAGCTTGCGTACTTCGGGGCTGGTTTTAATCTTTTCCACCCTGATATGGGCTGATGCCTCGTCCAATAGATCAAGTGCTTTGTCCGGCAGAAAACGATCCTGGATATAGCGCTTAGATAACATGACGGCGTCTTCCAGTACTTCGTCGGAAATCTTAACACCATGAAACTCTTCGTAATGCTTTCTTAGTCCTTTTAGGATTGCTAGGGTCTGCGCAGGGGTAGTTTCCGGAACCTGCACCGGCTGGAAACGACGTTCAAGTGCGGCATCCTTTTCGATGTGCTTGGAGTATTCGGCCGTCGTGGTTGCGCCGATGAAGCGGATTTTGCCTCTGGCTAGAGCCGGCTTTAAGATATTGCCGGCGTCCATGGCGCCTTCGGCTGCACCGGCTCCGACAATCAGATGCATTTCATCAACGAAGGCTATGACCTTATTGTCATGCTCTAATTCACTCATGACTTTCTTAAGCCGATCCTCAAATTCGCCGCGATATTTAGTACCGGCAATCATGCCGGCCAGGTCTATCATGACAATCCGTTTATCCAATAAACTGTCCGGTACATCTTCGCTAACGATACGTTGAGCCAGCCCTTCGACGATGGCGGTTTTGCCGACTCCCGGTTCACCGATTAAAACTGGATTGTTTTTCATTCTACGATTAAGGATTGTAATCACCCGACCAATTTCATTCTCTCGGCCGACGACCGGATCTAATTTACCTTTTTTAGCCATATCGGTCAGATCGGTTCCGAAAAAGTCCAGCGCTGTCTTACGGCTATGCTTAGAACGTTGTCCGGGCATAGCGTTCATAACCGGACCCTCATATTGCTGGCGGTTTAAGAATTGCTCGATTTCTCTACCGAGTCCGTCTATATCTACATTCATATCCTTAAGCAATTTGGTAGCCCGGGAGTTCTTTTGATTTAGGATGCTATAAAGGATATGCTCGGTGCCGCAAAAATCCTGAGAGTAATCTTGCGCAATGTCATAAGCGGTCCTAAGGGTCAGTTTAGCGGTCTCGCTAAGCCCCTTGGCGCCCATGTTTATGACAATGGTTTTAGGAGTTAAATTAAGCACCAGTCGAGCCCGATCGAGCGTTACGCCGACGTTTTCGAGCAGCTTGGCCCCCATACTGCTATCTTGCGCCAATAAGCCGAGCAGCAGGTGTTCGGTGCCCACGTAAGCGCTACCGAAACTACGTGCGATCGCATCGGCATGACGCAGGCTTTGCAATGCGTTATTAGTTAAATGTTTTCTAAATTCCTGAAAGTCAGGTGACTCTGGCATCATATTATTTTTTAGCACCTTTCTTTGCTACGTTGCGTCTAATAAACTGGCTAGAAATGACGGTTAGATAGCTTCTATTTTAGCGTAACGTAGTCGAAGTTAATGTTCAAAATTCTTAAACGTTATTTAAACTCAGCGTTTAAACAATAATATGATAACGCGATTGGCACTCGTACGTCAAGAGTGCTAAATGCTATTCACCGTGCTCTTCAATGGCTTCGATCAAGCTGGATTCAAGTTCGGTTTTGCGTTTGATTCTACCGGGAGCAGGCTTATTAGCCGGGGCTGGTTTTTCGGTATCGACCGCTTCGGTTTGCGTCTCTTCCGGTTTTGGACTACTGGCGGCAGCTTCAGCCGCTATATCCAGTTCGTAACCGGTAAGCTTGCTGGCCAGACGGACATTTTGGCCGCCTTTACCGATAGCGATACTGAGCTGATCTTCGGGCACTCTGACTTGTGCCTTATTGGCCGCCTGATCGATGGTAACGCTGGCTACTTTAGTCGGGCTGAGTGCGTTGGTTATGAATTCTATCGGGTTGTCGCTAAAGACGATGATGTCGATCTTTTCCTGTTCGCCGATTTCGCTCATAACGGCATTAACGCGGGTACCGTGACCACCGACAAAGGTACCGACCGGGTCTACTCCGGGCACGTTACTCCAAACGGCGATTTTGGAACGGATACCGGCTTCTCTGGCCATGGCTTTTATTTCCACCGCACCGCTTTCCATTTCCGGAACTTCGCCTCTAAACAGCCACTCGACAAATTCACGGTTTCCCCGGCTGACTATAAGCTGCGGACCACGGAATCCTCTTTCGACGTCTTTAAGATACACCTTCAGGCGTTGGCCGGGATAATATCTTTCACCCTGAATCTGTTCGCTGCGCGGCATAATGCCTTGCGCCTTGCCTAAGTCTACACGCACTACATTGCCTTCAACCCGGGCCACACTGGCATTAATGACCGTACCGATCTTATCTTCATATTCATTCATGACGATTTCGCGTTCGGCTTCTCTTAGTCGCTGTAATATGACCTGTTTGGCCGTCTGAGCCGCTACCCGGCCAAAACTTTCGACCTTTTCATGCACCTCGATAGTTTCGCCCAGCTTAGCATTCTTTTGGCGGGTACTAGCCTCGCTTAGGGATATTTCATAGGCGGGATTGGTGACGGTTTCGACGATTTCTTTAGACACGTACGCGTCAACCTCACCGGTATTAAGATTCATCTTGACGCGAACTTCCTGCTCGCGTTCACCATAGTCCCGACGGTAGGCGGCTGCCAGAGCCTGCTCAACTACCTCTTGGACACTATCTTCCGGTAAGTTCTTTTCCTCGGCTATCGCTCTTATGGCCACGCCTAGTTGTTTAAAATCTAAGTCCATATTTTTTCCTTTTCTTTAAGCTATCTTCATTAAAAAATCCGACCTACGCGTTTTCGGTCGGATCAACTAATCATAATTTAGCAGATGATCATGGTCCGTGTCAATCTGTGTAAGAATTAGTACTACCGTGCGTAAGCTCATACGTTAAATTAGTATGGTTATTAATTCTTAGGAGAAGCTAAAATATGCCCGAAAAAAAACCGCTCAGCGAAATAGAAATTAAAAAAATCAAAAGAGAACTTGCTAAACGGTTGAACCGGGCACGCGCTTAGTCAGGATAAGATTGAACTAGCCGGTTATCTAGACATAGAACTAGAACCGGCCGTGTTAAACTTGTTAGAAGAAAACTAAACTAACAGGGGTATTGATGAAATCAGTCCGCCGTTTATATACTCAGTTCAAGCCAAACAGTTATGATCTGTTGATTGATCCCGACAAAGCTAATATGACTTTTAAGGGTCAAGTTACTATCCGCGGCACGAAAACCGGGCGACCGTCTAAACGACTGGTGTTGCACGCTAAAGATCTTAAAATCGGCCGCGTTAGTATAACGGCACACACTAAGAACGGCGACCATGCGATCCAACCACAGCGCGTAGCAATCCATAAACGCTATGACGAGCTCAGACTGCACGCTCAGGATATGATCTATCCGGGCGAATACACGATTGCAATCGAGTTTAGTGGACGAATCACCCGTCCGATGGACGGATTGTATCCATGTTTTTACGATAATAACGGCCATGAGGAGATTATCTTGGCAACGCAGTTCGAAAGCCATTATGCCAGACAAGTCTTCACTTGCATTGACGAGCCGGAAGCCAAAGCAGTATTTAACCTTAGTCTGATGTCAAGCCAAGACGAAACCGTCATGGCCAACACTGCCGTATCTAAGCAATCCAGTATCGGCGGCCGGCTAAAGACCGTGTTTGAGCCGACCCCTAAAATGAGCACTTATCTGCTGGCATTCGTAATCGGCAAATTAGACTATCTGGAAGGCAAAACCAAACACGGCGTTAGCGTTAGGACCTACG
>JAJYKI010000071.1 GCA_021788675.1 bacterium
CAACGGGCTCCCTATATTAAAGTCTTGACCGGCATAGCCGTAAATTTCATGTTCCACCTGAGCCAGCATATCGTCTATCTGAACACTGAAATGTTTTAGATAGTCAGTATCGAGTTCGATACCGGCGATTTCCATGCGCGCCAGTATGGGAATGACCGGCCACTCCAGATCTTCTAGTATTCTTAAGAAGGCATCGACTTGTTTTAATTTTTCCAGCTGAACTTCTTCAAGACGCTTAATTATGGCCACTATGACTGGGGCATTAGCTCCAAATTCATCATGGTCAAGCTCGTCCAGTGAGTTACCTTGGTAATTTAAGTCTGTGAGCGCCATATCACTTAAGGACTGGTCACGCCGCAAACTATTCAACACAAAGCCGGCAATTAAAGTATCGTGTTTAACTTTGGGCGGTTTAATGCCGAGATTAATTAGTACTTTAATAGTGGATTTAAGATCGTGACCGACTAAAGGTGGCAGGTTCGCAAGCCGATTGGCGATTAATTTATGATCCAGCCTGTCAGTTGCTATGACGTAAGTCGTCTTGGCATCGGTACTTAAAACCAATAGCTTCGGATGCCGGCCATGGTTGCCTTCGGCCCGACTGGCTATGTATAGCTTTTGCGCGGTTTCAAAATTTAAATCGGCCAGCTTGTCAGGCGTGTCTATTATGACCCGCTTCCCCGCGTTGAAATGATTAAGTGAGTAGCTGGCTTGGTGTTCGGCAATTTTACTACTCAAGACCTCCGGCAAACGCCTCAGCAAACTACGAAACTCCAGCTTTTCAAGTAGTGCCGCCAGCTCTTTAACATTGGCATGACGGCCATCGGTCGAGCGTAGGTTAAGCTTGACGGGCGCATCCGTCCAAATCGCAGCCAACTGCTTGCTGACATATGCCAAATCCTTGTTTTCTATAAGCTTCCTTTTAAGCGCGTCTGGCAATAATTCAATATTGGCATAGATATTATCCAGGCTTTTATATTTTTGCAGTAGGTCGATTGCGGTCT
The DNA here is from genome assembly GCA_021788675.1 of bacterium. Lineage (GTDB taxonomy): Bacteria > Patescibacteriota > Saccharimonadia > Saccharimonadales > UBA4665 > JAJZWH01. The sequence continues at coordinate 1,005 of JAJYKI010000071.1, forward strand.
TTTCACCAATACCCGGAACTCCCGGGATATTATCTGAAGAATCACCCTTTAAGGATTTAAGGTCAAGATACTGGTCGACACTGATGCCGTATTTGGCCGTGAAGGAATCCGGCGAATACAATTCGATGTGGCTCAGGCCTTTCTTTAAAACAAAAACGTGAACATGGGAATTGACCAGCTGTAGCATATCCAAGTCGGACGTTACCAGCATAGTTTCCAAACCCTGTTTCGTAGCCTGGACTGCCAAAGCTCCCATGATATCGTCGGCCTCATAGTCATCAAGTTCGTATAATGGCCAACCCAAAGCTGCCAATAGCTCATGTAAAATCGGAATCTGCTCGTAAAAATCCGGCGGCGCCGGTTTGCGATTAGCCTTGTACTCTTTATAGATGCCGACTCTTTTACGAATGTTGGTCTTAGGCTTATCCCAGGCAACCGCCACATAATCAGGCTGGATGTGTTTAAGGACTTCGAAAGCCATGGTAGCGAACCCGAAAACACCACCGGTAGGCGTACCGTCTTCAGTAGAAAGATTGGGCATTGCGTAATACCCACGGTAAAAAACACTTTTGCCGTCTATAATAGCCAGTTTTTTGCGCCTTGCCTCTGCCATTACTATTAACTATAACCTAATCAAGCCGGCGATGACTAAAATCCTAGATGAGCGATTATTTTTTTGTCCAAGTCGTCTACGTTTTGACCTTCATTTAATATAATCAGGTCGCTTTTCTGTTTGACCTCACTCATGGCCAGCGATGCAGCATCGCCGCCCTTCGGTCGATTCATCTCGGCCGCTTCCTCGGCCAAAAATTGTTCAAACGATTTATCGTCGTCCACCTGACGTTCTTGACCCCTTGATTGGGCATTGGCCCGGATGCGCTCATACCTTAATTTGGGATCGGCATCCAGCCATATAACCAAACCTCCGTGAGCGTGAATAGCATCAGCTTCACCTGGATTTCTTAAGCTGGCCATGGCAAGACCACTATAGTTGTCTTTATTGGCCAGTTCATCATAGTGAGTCTTAACTTTATCGACTAAGACACTTAAGCCGAATTCGTGTCGCCACTCGGCACTTAACGCCCGCATGTTTTCTCTTTCCAATGACTTACCCTGACGTTTAAGCTCTTCCCGTAGCATATCCGTCATTGACATAAAAAAGTAACCATGACGCTCACTAAGAATTTTGCCGAGCGTATCTTTACCCGAGCCGTTCGTGCCGCCTATACCTATAAGCCTGGTTTGATCTTTGCTGAAATCCGTCATTACTTAATATAGTCGTGCAGTTTTTTAGCATCGCGGTGTTTGCGGAGCTTGGCTAAGGCTTTGGCTTCAATCTGCCTGATTCGTTCTCTGGTAACGCTAAACTCCTGACCGACTTCTTCCAACGTATGACTTTTGCCATCCTCAAGACCAAACCTTAGTTTAAGTATTTTTTGCTCTCGTTCAGTCAAAGCACCTAACATGTCTTTGACCTGCTCTTTGAGCAGTTGGCTGGTGGCCGACTCTTCCGGACTGATAGTGTCTTCGTCCTCAATAAAGTCAGCCAGAACCGAATCTTCCTCATCGTCACGGATTGAAGCATCCAGACTGGAGATGTCCTGTTTAATCTTCATGATGTGCTCGACTTTATCGACTTCGATTTCCATAGCTTGAGCAATCTCTTCGTTAGAGGGTTCGCGGTTCAACTCCTGAGTCAAGCGTCTTTGGGTTCTAAGTAATTTATTGATGGTTTCTACCATATGTACGGGGATGCGAATCGTACGCGCCTGGTCGGCTATAGCCCGAGTAATAGCCTGGCGGATCCACCACGTTGCATAGGTTGAGAACTTAAAGCCCTTGTCCGGATCGAATTTTTCAACCGCCCTGAGTAAGCCAGTGTTGCCTTCTTGAATTAAATCGAGCAGGTCTAAGCCTCGACCGACATAACGCTTGGCGATAGATACAACCAAGCGCATGTTAGCTTCCGCCATTTTGTCTTTGGCGTCTTTATCACCAGCTACCACCCGCTTGGCCAGAGCCAACTCTTCGTCGGCGGACAGCAGCGGAATTTTACCGATTTCCCTTAAATAGAGTCTGACCGAGTCGTCAGAAATATCGTCGTCGACGTACTCGATCGTAGCGGCATCTTCAATATCTTCCTCGCCCTCTTCCAGCGCCCACTCATCCGTAAAGGTGGTCTCATCCGGCTCATCCGTCATTATTTCGATATTGCTATCAGCAAGATCCGTATATAGCGCGTCTAATATTTCAGTGTTGGCCGGCACGTCTGGTATAACGTCAAAAATATCTTTCTGGGTTATGTGACCGTCCTTTTTAGCTTTAGTAAGTAACTCATCCTTTTTAAGCTTTATATCTTCACTAGACTGTTGTGGCTTTGCTTTCTTAGCCATTAGCATTGTCTCCTAGGTTAAGTCTTAATAATTCATCCAGACGCCTGGCGGCATTGAGCAAATCTTCGGTAGTTGATTCATCCGCGTTTGCCAATTGCCGGGCGATATTTAGTTTTTGCTGTTTAACATATTGCTCTATGATGCGCGCCTGCAACCGAGCCGCTTCGTATTTTAGTTCGCTAAGCTCGAGACCTTGATAGAGTTCCTCAAATTGTAATTGCTCTATTTTAACATAATCCGCGATATTTTCCGACCGGCTCAGTTTGTCTAGCTCTATAGACGGGTCGGATTTGATCAGTTCAAACAATTGTTTAGATACCTGACGGGTCAGCATTTCCGGCTCAAGCGGATTTAAATACTGCCTGAGTTCCGGCTGCATCAACGCTAGACAAAGCAGATGATCCTCGCTTTTGGCAATTTCTATCTTATCGCTTGGCTCAATGGCTAAATCAACCTTCGGTTTACGTAAAGCCATAGTTGGCTGGCCGTCAATTTTGGCTTTGGATAATTTGGCGTCCAGAGCCTGTCGGCCGACACCTACGATTTTAGCAATCAAGTTTAGGTAGTGATCTTTTTCAACCTCGTCATCAAGGTTTTTTATAGTTGGCAACACCGCGTCCGTAAAATGGCGTTTGCCTTCGGCGCTACTAAGATCGAACATCGATTTTTGCCGCTCAATCAGCCAATCCAGCGCATACATGCAGTCGTTAACTGCAGCCTGCCAGAGCGCCGGATCCTTTTTTATTAGCTCATCAGGGTCTTTGCCAT
>JAJYKI010000072.1 GCA_021788675.1 bacterium
ATTTCCGGATCGGGATTAGCCATGGCAAATATGATTGAGCGCTTATTCATCGACTTGACCATGGACTCGGTTAGCAGGTTGGGGCTGGAAACGCCGATGAATATATCGGCTCCTTTAATCGCTTCGCTTAGCCCGCCGCTTGGGTGGATCGGATCAGACAGGGCCAGAAGCGTCTTTTTGCTGTCGTTTAAGTCGGTTCGTTCCCGGCTGATGATACCTTTAGAATCTACAGCAGTCAGTTTAAGGCCCGGAGCATACTCTTTAATCAGTTTAGCGATGGCAACGCCGGCCGCTCCGGCTCCAACTATGGTTGCCCGAGACGAGTTCAAGTCGCGATCGGTTAGCTTGGCGGCATTAATTAGGCCGGCTAAGGTAACAATCGCCGTGCCGTGCTGATCATCGTGCATTACCGGAATAGGTAGCTCTTCAATTAAGCGTTTTTCGACTTCAAAACAAACCGGTGCCGCTATGTCTTCCAGGTTGATACCACCGAAACTGGGTGCGATGGCTTTAACGGCGGTCACGATCTCATCGGCGGAGTGCACGTTAAGTATGATCGGTACGGCATTGATGGATGCGAAGTGAGCAAACAGCAGAGCTTTGCCTTCCATGACCGGCATGGCGCCTTCCGGACCGATGTTACCTAGTCCGAGCACGGCCGAACCGTCACTTATAACCGCAACTGTATTACCGGTCCAGGTATATTCCCTCAGCAGAGACTTATTCTTAGCTACTTTCATACTGACGGCGGCCACGCCCGGAGTGTAATAAAGCTTTAGCTTATCCGGACTATCCAGCTGATCGTTCAGCTCGATATGGATCTTGCCGTGATTTTGTTTATGTATGTTCAGGGCTTCGTTTGCGTAATCTACCATCGAAATAGTATATAACGGACGAGGCTTAGAATAGCCATAATTTATCCAGGTTGGTATTTATAGCCGCAAATTATATTATTCTGCCATCAAGGCATAGGCTGACATTTCAGTCAGTAGATATATTATTGAAAGACGGATTTAAAAACCATCCTGAAAACATGTTAAAAACCCCTTGCATTAAAGTGTTAAATAGGGTAGTCTAGTACGGATATGTCAAGGGTTATAGAAGACCTGAACCGGTCACAAAAAAAAGATCACGTCGTTGACGTTAAAAGCGGCGATACTGTGCGCGTGCACCAAAGAATCAAGGAAGGCAATAAGGAAAGAGTCCAGGTATTCCAGGGTTTGGTTATCCGTACGGATAGCAAAGGTAGTCATCTGAGCCGTATTACCGTCAGGCGTATATCAAGTGGTGTCGGAGTTGAAAAAAGCTTTTTACTGCACAGCCCGTTAGTCGTCAAAGTTGAAGTTACCAAGCGAAGCAAAGTCCGCCGTAACTATTTATCATATATGCGTGAACGAACTGGAAAAGCTGCGCGCCTCAGCGGAGTGGATTTTGATCGTCAAGCCGTTAATACACTGCCTGAACCGGAAGTTGAAGCTAAAGCCGCTGCCGAGCCTGAAGCACAAGAACCGGCTGAAACCAGCGCCGAATAATTAAGGAAAGATTATCTAGTTTCGTGAAGCATTATCCGGAAGGGATAATCGGGGTTGATGAAGTTGGTCGTGGTTGTCTGGCCGGACCGCTGGTGGTCGGCGCAGTCAGGCTTACCGAGCCAATTCCCGGACTGAAAGATTCCAAGCTACTAAGTCCTAAAAAGCGCAACTACTTTAATGAACTCATCATCGCTACGGCGGATTTTGTCGGCTTAGGTTGGGTTAGCGCGCAGGAGATCGATAAGCTGGGTCTAAGCAAGGCTTTGAGTCTGGCCGGAGAGCGGGCGTTGTCCGGTCTTAAGACTGGCTATACTACAATTGTACTTGACGGATCACATAACTATCTCAACCAATTTGACAGAGTAGAAACTGTCATTAAGGCGGATCTAACCATTGCGGCAGTCAGCGCGGCGTCAATCGTTGCTAAAGTGGCCCGCGATAAATATATGATAGAGCTGGCGCAGTCTATCAAGGGTTATGGATTTGAACGCAACGTCGGATACGGTAGCGCCGAGCATCTGCAAGCCATAAACAAACTAGGCGTCTGTAATCAGCACCGGCGTTCGTTTGAGCCGATTAAGTCGATGACAGCTTAATTTAACTTGCGGCGTTGAAGTACTTAATTAGCTTGTTTAAATCACGTTCACGCCACGCCGATTGCCAGATGATGGTTTCAACGGCTTGATCTTTGCTGCGCCTAAAGCCTTCGCTCATATGTTTATCAAAGAAGTCGTTAAACTCTTTTAAGAACTCTAGGCGACTGAAAGCGCCGGCGACGAAACGCGGCATCATGTAAAAACTTAATTCGCTGCCTAGATTTTTGTCCAGCCAATCCCAATTGTCTTTGACCCATTCCCAGGTCGCTTGTTTGGCATAACGATTGGAAAAACTGTAACTTATCCAGTAAGCGGCATCCTGCAGCCGCACGTCTTTGGATTTAATCATATCCAGGCTTTTAGCTATCAGCTCGGGTTGCTTAAAGTTGGTTAAGCCGGCCGCCAGGCTGATTTTCTCTTCGCTGTTCAGGGTTTCGTTGTGCATCTTTTTTAGCTCATCGAATTCTTTTTTACCACCATGCCGTGCGATCGTCGTATAGATGACGCCTCTAATGTCAGCCTCAATCGCATGCTTAGCGCGTTCCTTAAAGAGCTTCTTAACGTGACTAATGATATCTGCGTCGTCACTGGCAGCCATTAATCCGAGGATTAGCGGTCGCGCTAAGGTGTCAAATACCGACTCTTTCGGTTTTTTAGCCCAGCCCAGTTTTTCGTAACGTTCTTTGGCCAGATCGGCTATAAAGTTATTCATAGCCTCGCGTAACTTATCATTGTCCATAACTCGCCGGATGTGAGCAATGTTGGTGCTGATTACTTCCCAGACATAGAGACTGTCTTCATGGCTGTAAGCTTTAAGCAGATCAAGCGCCGCCACGCTGCTGCCATAGCCGGCTTTGGCGGCTTCGAAAGCGTCGGCCAGTATGCCTTGTCGATCTAGCGGATTGAGGGTTTTATCTCTGATAACCTTAATTATATGGCTGATATATGAATCGTTATAAACGACTCGCGTGAAGCTGGAGCGTCCCTGGTTAATAATAATAGGCTCATCGCCGGGCTTAAACTTAGTTTCATAACCCGCTTTAACCAGCAATTCAGTGCCAATATCTAAAGAGGCAAATAAGGGAACCGGCCAGAGCGTGTCGGCCTTGTTAGCTGCCGCCGGATTAAGATAAAACCGGCTTTGGTGCAAGCTAATCCGATTGGCTTGAATGTCGGCATGGATGATCGGGTAGCCGGACTGTTTGGTCCAGCGATCCATGAAATCTGCCACCGGTTTGGCGGCGGCTTCTTCCCAAGCCTGCCATAGATCATGGCTTTGACTGTTATTGTAGGCGTGCTTCTTAAGATAAATTCTAAGGCCGTTTTTAAAGTCGGTTTCACCTAAATAGCGCATCAGCATATATAGCACGCTGGCACCTTTTTCGTAACTGATGGCATCAAAAATGGTTCTAATCTCGTCAGGATGATGAATCTCGACGTTAATCGGATGTGTATTTTCCAGGCTGTCCAATCGAAACGCGGTAGTTTGCTCCTCAACAATGAAATCGTCCCAGACGTGCCACTCGGGATGCAAATGATCGACCGCCCGGTAGCTCATCAGGCTGGCGAAACTCTCGTTTAGCCATAAATCGTTCCACCAGCGCATCGTAACCAGATTGCCGAACCATTGATGAGTCAGTTCGTGAGCGACTACGTTGGCTACGTACTGCTTCATGCTTAAGCTGGTGTCGTGATCGTCTACCAGCATGGCTTGCTCGCGGAAAGTTATCAGGCCCCAGTTTTCCATCGCTCCGGAAGCGAAATCCGGCAGGGCTACCAGAAAGCAATGGTCCAGCGGATAGGGTATATCAAAATAATCGTCATAAAAGTCCAGACAGTTAATGGCGGTATCAAGCGCAAAGGCGGTTTGTTTGACCAGTTGCGGAATGGCGTAGGTCCTAACGCTAACGCCGTGTTTGGTTTTGCCTTCCAGATAGTCTAATTTGCCGATTACGAATGCCAGCAGATAAGTGCTCATTTTAGGGGTCGGCTCAAACACGGTCTTTAGCCGGCCGCTATGACTGGAT
>JAJYKI010000073.1 GCA_021788675.1 bacterium
AACTTTGTTTCCATGCTTAAGCTCATCTACAACGGATGAAAAGTTGGCTTTGAAGTCAGCGGTAGTCATTGTTTTCATATAAACTATGCTAGCAAAATCAATAAAAGTTGTCAAGTTGACACTTTCATAGACAAACGTAAGTGAGTTGCTTTATACAAAATCGACAATAAAATTTAATCTTAATCAGGCCTCAGTTACTAGTCTGGAAGCAGTAGCTTAAATAATAACGTCTTGAAAATTGTCTTGACATGATTCGAACTGATTTTAAGAAGTAAATGCTCTAAGTTTGGCAGGATCTTTAATTATTTAGAACTTCAGAAACAGAGGCGATCGTTGAAAAAGTCTTGATGGTACGCCCGAAGGGATTCGAACCCCCGACCTTTGGTACCGGAAACCAACGCTCTATCCAGCTGAGCTACGGGCGCATACTAACCAAAATACTATTATGATGCCTTTCTATCATATACGTTTTTTGCTTCAGTAAAAGCTTAACTATTATGCATTGCCTAAGTAGAATATTAATATGTCTGTAAAAATAGTACGTCAGCTAACAGGCTATTTGTGGATACTTGATGGTTTATTGCAGCTTCAGCCCAAGATGTTTACTTCGGCTTTCGCGACCAAAATTATTCTACCTATGGCAAATGGTCAGCCTGAAATCGTCAGCTTGCCTATGCATTGGGCGGCGTCGTTGTTCTTGATGAAGCCTATAATTTTTAATTCTTTTATAGTAGCAATTCAATTAACAATAGGTGTTTTAATTTTGTCTAAAAAAACTGCTCGCGTCGGTTTATTGATGTCCATGATATGGGGGCTTCTTGTCTGGTCAATTGGTGAAGCCTATGGCGGCATATTGTCAGGTAGTTTTAGTTTAATGATGGGAGCCCCTGGCGCCGGTCTTATATACGCGATACTGTCGTTGTCCATATACAAAAAACAAGACGACGAAAGGCCGTCGTTTTGGTTAGTCTTTGTCTGGTTGGCAATATGGCTTTTCGGTGCCATAAGTTTTGTTTTAGACAACCATTCTTTAAATGCTATTAATGCTATGCTGCGCAGTAATTTAAATAATCTACCTGGCTGGTTGGCGTACGTTGACAATCAATTTAGTAACTTTATCGGTTCTTTATATAGTCATGCTACATTTAATTCAAATACCATGGGCATGGCAATGGGGGCGAGTAAGTCTGTAGCATCCAATCCAGGCTATTGGTTAATAATTGTCTTTGGTTTGATCGAATTAACGATTGGTTTAGGTGTCTTGCTAAATTCGAAAATTAGAAAGACAGCTATAACTTCTGGCTGTATAATCTTAGTCTTTTTCTGGTTGGTTGGGCAGAACGCCGGTAATTACTATAGCGGACTGATGACAGATCTAAACACAGCACCTATTCTAATAATTATGGGCTTGGTTTTACTGAAAAATGACTACACGAAGCCCTTATTGGAGTTCGGTCAATTTATAAAAAATAAAATCATCTGATACTAATCTTTATTTACTAGTGAACCATTTTTCATACAAAAGAAGCTCGGCTTTCGCGACTTCACTAATTTCTGGAAGCCTATCTTTTGGCCACCATTTTGACTCGGCAATTTCTTTATTGTCCAGTCTGAGTTTAGGCAGAAAAGGTATTTGAGCGTAAAAACAAGTGCTACTAACGGATCTAAAATCGGCACGGAACTTTGTTCTGCCGATCTCGACTAAATCTATGTCAATACCCAACTCTTCTTTTATTTCTCTTTGGGCTGAGACTATAGCGGATTCGGAGTTTTTCTTAAGCCCTCCCGGGAAATGCCAGACTTTGCCGTTTCCGTATGTCTGTCGAACCATCAGAAGCTTCTGATCGTGTTCAATTATTGCTCCAACTGCGTTAACTTCGGGTCGCGTCAGAAACCATAATAGTTTTGCGGGGTAAAACAGTATCTTGTAAATCAAGCCCACTTTTCATCTACTCACTGGTTGTTATAAATCGGCAGCCCTTAATCATGGCGTGCATGGCAAGTGCCAAACTTCCAGCTTGTAGTTCGCTAAGCATAGTGGAGTCGGTAGGAGTGTCTGACTCATCTGCTAAGAATCGGTATAAGGCTTCATTGTCATATTCTTCGCTGGGTAATAAACTGATGCTGCAGACGGTCTTGTCCGGAGATGTAAATAGGCTAATAGTGCTGTAGTTACCGGCCCTTTCCCCATACAACTCTTCTCCATTTAGATGAAAGAGTGACTTAATTGTAAAAGTTTCCGTGCCCGAAGCCTGGCTTATAGCGATCCCTCCAATCATAAATATGACTTGTTCAGTCTCCGTGCCCGTTGCTTGAAATTCAGGCTGATCGGTTAAGTGACTAAAGAGTCCTTTGACTGTGGTGTGAAGCATTTTGTGTGCGGCATCTGTATTGCTTAAATTTATGATTTCTGAACCGTTAGCTTGTTCGGTATCCGTAGTATCTTTAATAAGTATTCCAAAAGGAACTTCAACGGGCGAGGTTAAATTAATAACATTTTTCATTTAGTACCCCCTGATAGGTTAGAAAAGAACTCTATAGCAATGATTTAATAATAAACCGCGATAATAATCAACTTTGAGCTATATGGCTTATGTGATTTGAGCGCGTTAGCGTGCAAAAAGGTGAGTTCTAAGCAGATTCGGTCCTACAATTGGTGCCCCCTGCAGGATTCGAACCTGCGGCCTCCTGTTCCGAAGACAGGCGCTCTAATCCGCTGAGCTAAAGGGGCGTTTAATAATATTAACAGGACAAAGGTTGGGGACAAATATATTTAATGTCTAAAGATAGATATATATGGTTTAAGGTATATACTCAAATTGGCGTATCCCCAAAGTCTTTTAACGGGTTAAAGATTTTACGCAAAATAATATTATCAGCTAAAATTCAACCTTTTTACGCTATACTTTTAAACTTGAATCATGAAAGCTAATAAGACTGACCAACGAATGACTTTTGCGAGCCCTAATTTCGGCACTAAGCTCGAAACCAAGAAGGGCCGACTTAGCGGTGCTTCAAATGCGGCAGCGATTACGCGTAAGGAAAAAATAAAAAAGTGGGTTAAACGCACAGTTTTATCGTTGCTGGCGATAGTAATCGTCCTGCTACTGGTCTTTGGCCTTAATTTTTACAATGCCATCGCTAAACTTACCGGCCAGCATAATCCGATTAGTCTACTGTCAACCATTACGCCTCAATCACTCAAAGAAACCAATGGCCGTGTAAATATTCTGCTGGCAGGATATTCCGTGGGCGATCCGCATCATGGCGGTGCGATGTTAACCGATTCTATCATGATCATTTCAATCAACCCGAAAACCAAGGCCGGCACTATAATCAGTGTGCCAAGGGATTTGTGGGTAAACATCCCCGGTTACGGACAATCGAAGATCAATGCCGCCTATGAATACGGACAAAGAGGCGGATTTAATGAAAAAGGCTATTTTCCGGGTGGCATGGGACTGCTTGAAAAAGTCGTTGAGCAGGATTTCGGCGTCAATTTCGATTACTATGCCTTGATTAATTATGCTGCCTTCAAATCCGCTGTAGATGCCGTCGGTGGTATTAGGATAGATATTCAGAGTCCGGATCCCAGAGGTATATATGATGCCTATACAAATCTGAAACTGCCGAACGGGTGGGTTACTCTAAACGGCCAGGAAGCGCTTAATCTTGCCAGGGCAAGAGGCGACGGTCCCAGTTATGGAATTCCAAATAGTGATTTCACTAGGACGCAGCACCAACAGCAGATGCTAGTCGCACTTAAAGAAAAAGCCAGCCAAATGAGCTCGCTGCTTGACCCTATAACGGTAGTAAAGCTTGTCAATGCAGTTGGCAATAATGTTATTACCGACCTCAGTGTCGGCCAGATCGAATCGCTTTACTACGACACTAAATCGATTCCCGGCAATAAAATTAAGCAGGTCACAATTAATAACTATAACGGCCAGAACCTGATTACGAACTATTACATCGATGGCCAAGACGCTCTGGTGCCGACTGCCGGAACCTATAATTACGCTCAGATCCAAACGGCTGTTAACAGCTTACTAAGTAATTAAATAGGTTTTAGATTTGCCTTAAAACGTAAGCTTTAGCATAATATTGGCTGATGGGCAGAAAAAC
>JAJYKI010000074.1 GCA_021788675.1 bacterium
TTAAAGTTTTCGTCTCTTCAAGCTCTTTGCTATCGAATTCTAATGTCGCGCTATTGAACTTGCCGCTATTTATGTCGGGTTCGACAAATTCGATCGTACCCTGATTGATTGAGTAGTCTTTAAAGCGTGCCGACGTATCTACTAAAAGTTTATAAAAATATAGCTGACGCTTGTTTTTTCTCATGCGCATGTCCGACTCGCTAAAACTTTTTGACTGATGGATGCTGGTTTTATAGTCCACTAATCGAATCGTTTTATTAGCATTGTTTATTATTAATCTGTCTATTTTGCCATTCAGACGCACTCCATCGATATTGGCGGAAAACTTTTCTTCACTTAGGTCGTTGGGTCCGACTATATGTCCGCTTTGTTTAAAGTAAGCACGCAGATTGCTCTGACCACGTTTATTAAGCTGTTCGTAGGTAATTTGGTCCAGGTTTTGTCTTTTAAGTTGTTTTTCGAATTCTAGTAGAATCGTCTCGACAGGCGGTTCGACTTGGTTAATTTTGGTTTGGACGAAATGCCAATTGAGCGTAGCGTGAACCGCGGTACCGTATTTTGCATTTATATTTGAGAGTGACGGAAATTTTAAAATGTGATCTAAGTAAAACTGGGCCGGTCCACCGCTACTGACGTCTAGGTAAGAGTAAAACTGCGTGAAACTTAACGAAAAGTTGTCGAGTCGGTTTTTTAGTAATGACTTTTGGTCCGGTTCCATATTGTTTAAATGAAAGTTTAATATGGCTGGAACGATTAGCTTCGTATTCATGATCGGAGCGTTAGGTTGTTCAATTGCTCTGTCGGGCGATGGCAATAGAGGGCTTATTAAACGGTCGTTATCGTCCAGGTGTTCACTCATGAATTTAAGGCGGGCGGTTGGTTTGCCGTCAATAGTATTACCATAGCTTACCAAATACAGATTTTGTTCCGCTCTGGAAGCGGCTACAAATAGAAGTCTCAGCTGGTTATCGTTGCCTTTTTGTTCGTTCCTGACATGTTTGAGATTATCCGGTAAACCAATGCCGTTGCTTTTTTTGCGACTGCCGCTTCCCCATGCATCATCTAGCAGATTGATTAGAAAAACGGTTTTAAATTCCATTCCCTTGGCGGCGAAGGCTGTCATAAGATTTACCGCTTCGCTGTTTTGTTGAAATGGTTTTGTATCAAGCATGTGTAACTTGGCGTTCGTAAAATCATCAATAAAATTAATCATATCGGTAAGGGTTATTCTACTGTCGGATGATTTATTGATAGTTTCAATCAGGATTGACAGTTGGCCGATAAGATTCCATGATTCGCCATCGATCTTAGCGGTATTATCCTTTAAGGATTGGAAGTAAAAATTGAAATACGGACTCTTAAAGCTCGTGAGGCCCGGTTCGTTCAGTTCCAGTGGTAGGTTGCCTAATATATAGTTGAGTATTCCGTCATAAGTGCTATTTTCTTCAATCTGGGACAGGCGAATAAAGAATAGGGCTATGGACTTGGTTATGGGGTGATTTAATACGACTTGCGTCCAAGTTAAATGATTGTCTTTAACTTCCCATGACAGTTGCCAAATCAAACTGGCGGGAAGTTGCCAATGAGCCTGACTTAAGATTTTCGGCCAGTAAAAGTCAGCCAGCTCCTGGTCGGCAACTTTTAGTGCCAGGACTAAGCGTGAGCTGTCGATTATTTCAATAACAGCTTGATTATTCAAGATATTTTCGCGCTTGTCGTAACGCACGGCGATATTAGCTTCGTTAAGGTATGGTATAAGTGTCTCCAGATATTTGTGCTGGGGCGCCAGTACGGCAATGTCCGATGGTTTATGTCCTTGAGCAACCAGCTGTTTGATTATGCCCGAAGTCCACGCCAGGTGTTCGATTGCCAGCGGCAACTCAACTCGCTTAACAGTCTCTTTGATCTTTGGTTTTTCGGATATAAGTTGTTTGTCGGTGATATTTAGTTTTTCTTCTATTTGTTCTCTAATAGCGGTAGCTAAGCTGACTATTCCGGGTGTTGAGCGGTAGTTACGTTTCAGATTAACTATTTTAACGTCACGGTAGTTATTATAAAAACGCTCCATGTGGGCGTAGTGGGCGCCTTGAAAACTGTAAATTGCCTGATCGTCATCGCCTACGGCCAGGATGTTAGGATGTCCCTCGTTAGCCGGATTATCCGCCAATAATTCAACCAGTCTTAACTGTGCTTCGTTGGTGTCCTGGAATTCGTCCAGCATGATGTACTGATAGCGTTCCTGAAGGGTCAATTTGATGTCTTGGTTGGTTTCTAAACCCTGAATCGCAAACAATATCATGTCGTCATAATCATAGTAGCCTTGATCCCTGAGAGCTTTTAAGTAGTGCCTATAAATATCCGCCATGGCCATTTGGCGATTGGTTTCTTTTTCGTTGGCGATAACGAATTCACCACTGTCGTTTTTGACTAACCAATCGTTCTTCCATTTGGTGATCGGTTGTGTTTTGTTAATAACCTCGGCTTCCTCGATGGCTTGGGATAATGACTCGATCCAAAGGGTTTTTAGGGCCACGATGCCAAGCGGTATCCGGTCTGTTAAGCCATCGCTGTCGGCCAGTAGGTCCTTCAGAATCGGGATGGCACTCTTGTTAGATTTATAGTCCGGACCGATGTGTTGGCTCAGCAGATGGTTGGCTTGCTCAATAAACTCCAGGTTGTCGACGCAAATCTGGTTGAGTATGTCTGGAGTTATGAGTGCTCGTTTATAGCCGCCGATCAGGCTTTTGATGTCGTCGATGAAGTTTTCGCCCTTGAGTGGATTGTCGTAATCCAGGTTGCTTACGATTTGCCTGATGGTCTTGTAGATAATCAGATCGTCGGCAGGTCTAATCTCATCTTTTAAATTGATCAGCTCCGGATAGGTTTGGATTAAGTCGCTGCCGAAACTGTGATAGGTCGAGACGGTAACATCCTGTGCTTCTTTACCGATTAGTTTTGTTAAACGGTCGCGCATGGTGGCAGCCCCCGATTCGGTGAACGTCAGGCAAAGAATATTATTCGGCGCTGCGTCGGTTGTTGCCAGAATGTGACCAACTCTGGTTGTTAAAAGCTGGGTCTTGCCGGTGCCGGGTCCGGCAATAACCAAAACCGGCCCTTCGGTCTCGTCAACTGCCTGTTTTTGTTCGGGATTAAGCTTGTTATAGGCGTCTAGATAATATTGGTCTGTCCCGTTAATCTGCATAGACTATATTGTAGTCTATTGTTGCTCGGTTTGTAGTTTTCCTTTTGGCCCGATTGACTCCAGGCATACCTGACAGGTTTCTTCGCTACCGTAATAGGTCAGCCATTGCCGACCGGCCTGAATCCAGGGTTCATAATCATGGAAGGCGATAGCGTCGGCCGACTGCCTTAAGGCGTAGCCAAGCCAGCCGTAAATCTTTAACTGTCCTCTTACTACGGCAGCCCAGTCCTCGCCGACCGGAATGATAGTCGTTGGCATGTGAGCGCGATAGCTCTTCATGGGCTTATCTTCAAGTTTACGTTTCAGATTCTCGGCAAAAAAGCTTCCGTCATATACGGCCGTTTGGGCCATGCCGCTATAAGGCGTGTTGGCATTGTCGCCAAGTACGAATATATTGTCTTCGGCTTGTAAAAATATATCCGTCGCCACTTTATGGTTAGGAGTTAGGGTGAAGTTATTGCTGCTAAAAAATGGATTATTCGCCATGCCGGCCGTCCAGATGACTGTATGGCTTTGAATCGGCTTTCCGTTAACCATTAGTTCGTTGGCGGTTTCGCCTTGGACGGCTTGGCCGACATAGACCTTGACGCCCCTTTTCTCGAGTCTTTGCTTGATGGTTTTGGCTACGTCTTTCGGCAATTTAGGCAGCAGTCTAGGTGCGGCTTCGACCAAATCGACGTGCACTGCGCGCCGTTCAATCCCATGCAGGTCCATCAGTTTTTTCAGGTAATCCGGCAGTGAACCGGCCAGCTCAATTCCGGTAGGCCCGCCACCGACGACTATATAGTTGAGGTCGGGTTTGTGCTCACTAACCAGCTGTTGATGAAGGTG
>JAJYKI010000075.1 GCA_021788675.1 bacterium
GGACCGATGCCGACAGCTTTAAATTGTTTGTCGAACAGTCAATTCCGGTTGACTTGGGTGGAAGTGGTCGCAAAGAAGAGTGGATTGCTTTGGAGGGTGACGAAGTTGTCGCCTATGCACTATTTGTCGTAAACAGTAACCACCAAGCTAGAATTGCATTTATAGTCAAGCCGTCAAGACGCCGGGAAGGTATAGCCAAACAATTTATACCCGAGTTGCTTAGAAGCCAACCGCTAGATAGCTTTACGCGTATTATCGGTACT
The DNA here is from genome assembly GCA_021788675.1 of bacterium. Lineage (GTDB taxonomy): Bacteria > Patescibacteriota > Saccharimonadia > Saccharimonadales > UBA4665 > JAJZWH01. The sequence goes on from JAJYKI010000075.1 coordinate 264, forward strand.
CCCAATATGACGGATACCGCCTCTAAAAAAGTCCTAATTAATGCCGGCTTTAGGGAATCTGGTTACGATGAAAACGGTCAACTGGTGTTTGAGCACCGCTAAGTTCGTTGCGCCTATAATCCAAGGTGTTATACTAATTTAGTCAAATAATTTAACGGGGTGTAGCGCAGCTTGGTAGCGCGCAGCGTTCGGGACGCTGAGGTCGTCCGTTCAAATCGGATCACCCCGACCAATTTAATTATGATTTTGCTAACGTTTAATAGAGGGATATAATAACTACGAATATGGAGAAGCCTCGTACCTACGAGAAAAAAAATCAAAACCCTAAAAGCGGTGTTAATAGGTGGTATGTTGCCGGCCTGGTTATCGGTTTAATTCTGTTTATCCCGGCTATGGCTATTTCTTTAACTCATCGATTGACCGGTTTTGAGGCGACCATTTTTCACGATATAAATAACTGGCCGAATTATCTAAAAACCCCGGCTTTGATTATTACCGAAGGACTAGGGGCAGGTTATCCGATTGCTGCTCTGATACTTATACCAGCCATACTTAAATACTACCGTTTTGCTTGGCGGGTTTTTATTACGGTAGGCGGTGCCGGGGTGGTGGGCGAGATTTTCAAATACATCGTCAAAGAACCCCGTCCGGTCTTGCTCCTTAACGGACACTTGCATCAGCGCGCGATTGAAACCGGGCTTAACAGTTTCCCGTCCGGACACCAAGTGGTAGCAACCGCTATGGCGATGGTAGTCTGGATGATTTTACCCAAACTATGGCGCTGGCTCCCCGTCTTATGGATAGTTTTAGTTGCGGTCTCAAGGGTTTATCTAGGCGTCCATACTCCACTAGATGTCATCGGTGGATTCGCAATCGGATTAATGGCTGTCAGCTTTGTTCAGCTACTACCTTATTCAATCGCCAAACCTTTGCGCCTGGATAACGAAACTCCGCTACTGGCGAACGGTTGGGAAGGGGTCGATCTGAAAGCTTCATCCCGTAGCAGCAGCACTAAGACCAAATAAGTATTACAATATATTTTGATGTACGCATTGCTTAGCCTGGCGGCTATATTCATATTGCTGATTACCAACGAGCTACTGTGGCGGAAACGATCCAACGGTCAGCACAATGAACACCATCGCAAGTTGATTCATATTCTGGTGGGTACTTTCGTGGCCTTCTGGCCATACTATTTATCCTGGAACGATATTAGGTATATTAGCCTGGCTTTTTTAATCGGGGTTGGTCTGTCCAAGCTTCTCAATATCTTCACGTCTATACACGAGGTTGAAAGGTTTAGTGTTGGCGAAATATGTTTTGCTCTAGCTGTCGGGCTAACGACTTTTATAACTAAAACAGACTGGATCTACACGGCCGCTATTCTGCAAATGAGTATTGCCGACGGGATGGCGGCGGTAATCGGTATCAAATTCGGTCATACCAACAGCTATCGTGTTCTTGGCGCTAAGAAGAGCGTAGCCGGCACCACTGCGTACATAGTGGCGGCTTTGTTTATAATGACAGGCTTGAGGATCCTGTCGGGTAGTCAGCTGCCATTGTGGTTTATTATCGGCGTAGCGTTAGTCGATGCTTTTATAGAAAACATTGCAGTCTACGGCTTGGATAATCTTTTCCTACCCCTAGTGACCGCCATTATTTTGAGCCGCCTCTAGCTTAATAGTATGCGCTCTTAAGGCGTTGAATATGACTACCACATCAACTAATTCTTGCAAAACGGCACCGTAGATTGGCAAGAATTTGCCGGTTGCGAATATCAGCATAAGTACCAGGCTCATGCCAATGCCGACAAGGATACTCTGCCTGGCGATTGAGAATGTTTTTTTGGCAATTTCGTAAGCCGCTGCTACCCGTGACAAGTCGTCAGGCATAATGACCAAGTTGGCCGATTCACTGGCGGCCGTAGAGCCTCTGGCGCCCAGCGCTATGCCGATGTCGGCTCCGGTTAAGACCGGTGCGTCATTGACGCCATCGCCAACAAATGCTGCCGGCCGGTCTTTAATTTCTTCCAAGGCATGCAGTTTTTCGCCGGGGAGTGTTTCCGCATAAACGGTTTTTATGCCAACATCTTTAGCGACCCGCTCGGCCACCGCCTGACTGTCGCCGGTAATCATAACGGTGTTTTTGATGCCCATTTTTCTCAGTAGCGTTATGGTTCGCTTGGTTTCCGGCCGCAAGCCGTCGCTTAGATATATAATTCCTGCCAATTTGTCGTTAACAGCCACAAAAACGCTGGTTTTACTGCCATGGTCGTTTTTGACTCGTGACATGTCTACGTCATGCTGGGCAATAAAATCGCCTCTTCCCAATAGTAGCCGGTCGCCCTTAAAGCTAGCTATAAGGCCGAGTCCCGGCGTTTCCTTGATGTTCTTAACCTTCTTGAGCTTCATCTGCTTGTCAGCGGCCGACTTGACTATGGCTTGAGCGATGACATGGGTCGAGTTTTGTTCCATGCTGGCAGCCAGGGCCAATACTTCAGACTCAGAGTAAGGACTAAAGGCTTTGATCGATTCCAGTCCCAGATTACCCGTAGTCAGAGTGCCGGTTTTGTCAAAAACGAACGTTTCAGCTTCAGCCAGTTTTTCCAGTGCGGAACCAGTTTTAACAATAATGCCATACTTAGAGGAGCGGCTCATGCCGGACATCAGGGCGATAGGGGCGGCCAATATCAGGGGGCACGGCGTTGCGACTACGATAACCTCTAGAAACCGGATTGCCTGATGGCTTAATACCCAGACTCCGATAGCTATGCCATAGGCCGCGATAGTGAAGGGGATGCTATAGCGGTCGGCCAAACGCACAAAGGGCGCCTGCGAAGCGGCGGCCGACTCTACCAGCTTAATTATCTGCTGGTATTGACTGTCTTTAGCGCTATGCAGCGCCTTGGCTGTTATGAGAAAATCGCTGTTGAGTGAACCGCTTAGAATTTGTTCGCCTACGCCATGTTCAACCGGTAGACTCTCGCCGGTCAGGCTGGCCTCGTTAAAGCTGCTGGATCCCTCGATGATGATTGCGTCAACCGGAACAAGCTCGCCTGGTTTGATGATAATTTTGTCGCCGACGTTAACAGCATCAACATTGACGTCAATGGTTTTGCGGCCCTTGATCAGGTGGGCTTTCTGTGGTGAGCCCTTAAGCAGTGCATCCAGTTCGCTGTGAGCCCGCTTTTCGGCATAGTCTTCCAGAGTTTCGCCGCCGGTTAGCATGACGACTATAATAATCGCGGCAAAGTCCTGTCTTAAAATTACAGAGGTTATAATTGCGGTTAGGGCTAATAGGTCGATGCCGTACGTTCCGGTTCTTAAGTCCTCCCACATCGATTTGATTAGAGGAAGTGATTCAATGATTGCAACCGCTCCCATGACCCATTCGGAAGCCGTTTTCAATCCACTGAAATACAGGATGATGCCGGCAATAAGCGCCAAAATGGCTAGAGCCAGTAACTTATATTCTTTGATAAGGTGGAATAGTTTCTTGAATAACGACAAAGCAGCTACCCTCTTTCATTGGTTGAATTTCTTTGGGGCGAATGATGGGGCTCGAACCCACGACCTCCGGGACCACAATCCAGCGCTCTAACCTACTGAGCTACATTCGCCATAAATATGCCTACAGCAACAATTATATAACAGGGGTGATTATACGAGAAAACATCATGCTCGGCAAGTTAACTGGGCAGACCTTCAGATGCCGGCAGGAGTAGACTGTTCAATAAAACGATTAATTAACCCAAATCGTTTCGGTCCG
>JAJYKI010000076.1 GCA_021788675.1 bacterium
CGATCTTAAACCCGGCGCCGGTATAATAACGGTAGCTTTGAGCGGAATTTTGCCCGGCTTCGTTTAGTCGGCTCAAAAAGATGCCCAGTCCGGCGATGATGAACGCCGAGCTTATTGCCACGCCAATCTGCAGTGCCCGGCTGATAATAATTTCTTCAAAATTAGTAGTGTGTCTTTTTTTCATGCCATGCCTCTAAAGAACATTTCAACGGCTACTATTATTAGTACTGCCAAGAACATCATTTTGACATAGCGCGGATTGATGGCGTCAAGCAGACGCGAGCCGATCATTGCGCCAATCAGAACACCTATAACTACAGGGGCGGCAATAAAAGGATTGATCTGGCCGCGACTGAAATAGGCGCCGGCACTGGCGGCTGCTGTAACGCCAATCATGAAGTCGCTGGTAGCGGCTGAAGCTTTAATCGGCATGTGCATGGCAACGTCCATGGCGGGTACTTTGAGTGTGCCTGAGCCCACTCCCAGCAGGGCTGACACTATGCCGGCGACATACATTAAAGCCAGACCGGTTCTGGTGCCGGTTACCTTATACTTAATGTTCTTTTTAAGATTGCTATCGTAATACTGACCGTGCAAGTTAAGATAATTAGCTAACTTGTCTTTAGAGGTTTTTAGAACCTCGCGGCCCTTACGTTTGTGCGTCATAGCGTAGGCTGAATAAAGCAGTACGATGGCGAATAGAAAATATAGAATGTTTCCGGATATGATAGTTGTTAAAAAGGCGCCGCTTAATGCGCCAATCGTAGTCGCGACTTCTAGAAATATACCGGCCCTTAAATTAGTTAAACCGTCCCTGACGTATGCTATCGCGGCGCCGGAAGAGGTCGCAATTACGGATAGTACGGAAGCGCCGATGGCCAGGCGGATGTCGATGTGGAAAATCAGTGTTAAGACAGGTACGATAACAATTCCGCCGCCGAGGCCTACCAATGAACCGAGCAAGCCGGCGGCAACCGATATCAAAGAAAGTATGATTACGAATTCAACAGGAGACACTTGTTTATTGTAAATAGCATCGTTAAACATAACAACTTTAAATCCGTGAACTGTTAACAATCTTGCTTACAGTCAGTTAGTTTCGGGTTAATATAAATAAAGTTATGAATGAGACTAAAAAACTATATTTATCTAGCAAAGACAAGAAGTTGTTAGGTGTTTGTGGCGGTATAGCTGAATATTTGGGAGTTGACTCGACCGTAATCCGCTTGCTCTGGGCTGGCGTAACTATTTTAAGCGGTTTCCTACCCGGCATATTGGCTTATCTGTTGGCTGCCTTGATCATGCCGCCCCGACCCACTAACTAAGGCTTTTGTTAGCTTATTTCGCGTCTAACACTTTCAGCCAGGCGGGTAAGCAGATTGTAGCTGAACAGCTTGTTGTTTTTTGCGATGTTTTTTATCGAATTGATTGCAGCGGGGTCGGCACTTATTAACGTGACCTTAGCGCCGACATTGAGATTTGTATTAGACAGGTCAATCATTGTGTGGTTCATGCAGACTCGTCCGCGGATTGGCAATATGTGACCTTGAGCAGTAGCAAAGCCGAGATTACTGAGTTCTCTTGGCACCCATTCATAATATCCGATTGGCAACACCCCGATTCTGGTCGGGCGGACGGTTGTATAGGTACCGTTATAGCTAATTTTCTCGCCGCGTTTAAGATCCAGGACCTTAATAATGGTGGAAGTTAGCCCAAGTACCGGTTTAAGACCTTCGAGCTCATGATAGTTACGATCAGTTTCGTCCAAAGGATTAATGCCATAAAGACCAATGCCTAGGCGGATGGCGTTGGTGTAGCGGCTGGTGTCTTTGGTGCTGCCGGCGGTTTGGGCGGCGTGAACAAACACCGGCTCCAGACCCCGTCGTTTTAGTTTAGCCAGGACCCGGTCAAAAAGCTTAATTTGATTATTGGTGTAATCATCGTTTGGATTGTCGGCGTCAGCCAGGTGTGTCATTACTCCTTCGAGTGTCAGATTGGGAAACTTCATCAATTCATCCAGGTATTCGTCAATTTCCGGGCCGTTTAGACCCAGTCGATTCATGCCGCTATTAATTTCGAGATGGACCTTGAAAGTGCGACCGGATAGGCCAAATGCCCGGACGCTGTTTATGTCTTGTAAGACGAATGAACAGTGTCTATTATCCAAAAGACGTATATTGGCGGGCGCTATATAGCCCATGACCAGAATGCGGTGTTTGGTTTTGCCGATTATGTGGTTGGCTTCAAAGTAGCCGTCGACGGCTATCATGGCTATGTCCGCCCCATTTAAAATAGTGGCTATTTCAGTCAGGCCGTGTCCGTAGGCATTCGACTTCAAGACGGCAAACAGCTTTTTGTCGGGATTTAAGCGTGAAAAAAGTGCAACATTGCTCAGTAGATTGTCCCGATAGATGGTCGCCGTGTTAAGCGTTTCGTAAGGCCGGCTACGCATCGAGTCGAGCGCCCGAACTAAATTACGCCTTATCATATAGACCTAATCATAGCACCGCCGGATTTATTTTACCCCTATAAAACAATGAATATCGGCAATATTCTTTATGCTTGCTCCAAAAAATATTAAAATAAACAGTGATATGGATAAGCTAAAGTGGAGTCGCGACAGCTTTAAGATAGTCCTGCTTTTAGTGGCATTAGTAGTGTTGGCAGGCGTACTGGCGTATCTTTACGGACGGGCTAACCTTAATCCGCCTAAAACCCTTCAGCCTCAAGCGACCGTTCAGCCCACTACTCTTACGATTAGCCGTGCGACGGAACAAAATACGACTGGAACCGGCTTTACGATCACGGTGGACAATGTTCAGGCTGCCAGCAGTCTCCTTGGCTATATTAAGGCCTTGCCCGTAGTCAGCTCCGAAACCAAAAATTGTCCTCCGGATAATGGCGATGACTACACTTTGCATTTTACTAACCCTGAGTCTACCTATACTGCCAATTACGGCGGGTGTTTTTATGTAAACTTGAGCGGCTCAAAGACTTTATTGTTGGCAGACCCTTCGACTTTAAGCGGTTCTGTGTTCTGGAAAGCTATTGCTCAGGACACCAAACAACCCCTGTAGATAACTTGCCTGAACGATAAGGAAATTACCAGCTATTTTAGCTAGGATTGTCTGGTTTATGCGCATTAGATCATATAACGTCAAACGGGCACAATTTATCACCAGCGATGTTCTGGAGTTGACTCTTGAGGCAGGCTCTCCTAAAGACAGGCTGTGGTATTATCCCGGTCAATATGCGGCCATCGGTTTTAAAAAGCATTCCCGGCCTTCACCGATGCGCTGTTTTTCCATCACTAGTTCTCCGAACTCAGCGGAGTTAAGATTCTCCATGCGGGTTCAAGGCGACTATACTAACGCGCTGGCTCAATTGGTGCCGGGAGATCATGTTTTTGTCAGGGGTCCTTATGGCAGTTTTGTGATCGATGAAGCTTTGGATAAGAACGTAATTATGCTGGCCGGAGGTATAGGCGTGACCCCGTTCATGAGCATGATCAGGCACATGACGGCTGTCAGGTCTGTGCTACCGATGACATTGCTCTACAGCAATAGTTCCCAGAATAACGTGCCGTTTTACGAAGAAATAATTGAACTTGAAAAAACCAATCCGCGCTTTAAGGCAGCCTTTTTCATTACTAATGGCGAAAAAGACAAGTTGGCTCAGGGACGGGTAGTGAGGGGCAGGCTGACCCAAGCCAGGCTTAACAGTATAACCGGTGGCCAGTTTAACAATTACACCTATTTCATTTGCGGACCGAAACAATTTAGCGGCACGATGAAAAAGCATCTGCTCGACAGCGGAACGGATCCGAGCCGGATTATTACGGAAGAGTTTACGACCGCCGGCAAAATTACCGATACTGCCTCATCGATCAATCGCTGGACTTACGGCTTGGTGGCAGCTTCAATTATTTTCGGAACCGGCTTTATTATGGTGCTTGATCTTGCCCGGTCGGTGCCGACAATTCTGGCCTATGAAAATAGAGCT
>JAJYKI010000077.1 GCA_021788675.1 bacterium
TAAGCTAGCTAAAAATACACTTTTAGTTGCCAATGGTGACATAGCCTCCAGAGGTCAGGGAGAAGAAATTATAGACCGCTACAAGGTTGACGGGGTTATGATTGGCCGCGGCGTCTTCCATGATCCGTATGCATTCTCAGCTGTTAGCCCATGGTTATCAATGAGTCCTGAGGAAAAAATAGAACTATGCATTAAGCATCTAGAGCTTTATGGTGGGTGGTCGGACGATCCAGACAAGGCCGTTGCCAGACTAAATAAGTACTCAAAGATTTATATAAACGGCTTTGATGGTGCTAAAGAGATAAGAGAAGATGTAGCCAAGTCTAAAACACTGAAAGAAATGCTAGAAGTCGTAGGCGCGGCTCGAGAATCATATGTAACTATATAGAAACTCAGCGCGGTATATGTAGACAAAACTCGGCCAATAATAATCTGCGTGATAAGAAAGTTGTTTCTTTGGTGGGGATGGCTGGACTTGAACCAGCGACCAATCGGTTATGAGCCGACTGCTCTAACCACTGAGCTACATCCCCGCTAGTGGCCTAAGACCTTATTTAAGGAGTATACCAGATATAACTATGGTTATATAATATACTAAGCGATGAAAATAAACACAGACTATATAAAGGCCTATATTACCGACTTTGTTTTTAGATTGCGGGACATTCGTTTTGCCGGTCAGGTATTGTTTGTGATCATCGTGCTGTTAATAAGCTGGAGCGGAGTCAAAGCGATAAACATGAACTATAACCTCCAAAAACAAATTGCCACCGCCAAACAGGAAAACCTTATCCAGACACTTCAGAACAATAACCTTAAGCTACAGAATGAGTACTATAGTTCCAATCAGTATTTGGAGCTCCAAGCGCGACTCAACTTTGGTCTAGCCGATCCGGGAGAACAAGAAATATTGGTACCTAAATCAGTCGCTTTGTATTATGCGCCTAAGATCAATCTCGCCAGTAATCAACCGAAGAAGGTTATCGAACCGACCTTCCAAAAAGATGTTCAGTCTTGGGTCAATTTCTTCCTGCATCGTAACTAGTACTAAACCATAAAATAACACCGTTATTTGACTTAACCACCCCTGTTTGTTAAACTAACATAGCATTATTTTAAATTAGATATCGCGGGGTGGAGCAGTGGCAGCTCGCGTGGCTCATAACCACGAGGTCGCAGGTTCGAGTCCTGCCCCCGCAACCAGATCATGCACTAACAGAGATAGACCGGTCTTCTAGACCGGTTTTCTTATTTACTCTTTAAATCTTCTCCCCTGTTTTCCGGTTCGAGCCCTATCCCCATTGGCTCGAACCTTGCTAGAGCGCTGAAATGCCAACAACACCTCCACAGGGGCGGTTCCAGAACTGCCCACTCTTCTATATGGTGGCTGGGCGCCTACGACCTAGACCGGGTTCCTTGACCGTTATGCCCCAAAGCCCCCTACAACTTCTTGTATAACCGCTCACGTCGTTTGAATTGCCGATCCAAAAAAGCAATCTTCTTGTCATGGTAGCCAACCAGCACTTTGGGGCTAGAACTGTGCATCAAGCGGCCAACGTACTGTGTTAGCTTGCCCTCAGAGGCAAACGGAAAAGCTAGGACCAGTACACCTATCTTCGCGACCGCGAAAGATGGATCGGTAAAGCTTGATTTTGTCTTCTGCTGGCATTGCTAGAGCTTTCGATAACGAGTTGTACTACCTTGGCCGATGCGCTCAACCTTTTTCATGCGCAGTAACCTGTCAAGTGACTGTGAAACTGTTGGACGAGCTACTCCTGTATCTTCTGCAATAACACCTGGTGTTGCCTCACGTACTTTGCCCAGGTATGTCCAGACCTTCAGCTGTTGCGGAGAAAGCAATTTCTCAATATCTTCAGCGGTCAGTAATGCCACGGCCTGTTTAGCCTGTTCAAGCATGACGTTTAAAAAGTATTCTGCCCAAGCCAGGATTGATTCCTGCTTCGTATCAAAGGTGGTTTGGCTTTTTCGCAGGGCAATATAATACTCGGCCTTGCTGTCTTCGATGATTTTTTCGTGTGATACATAGGGCACATAAGCGTATCCAGCTTGCAAAAGCAGTAGATCAGTCAGGATACGGCTGAGACGTCCATTGCCATCAACAAAAGGGTGTATTTTGAGGAACTCAACAATAAAAGCACTTATAACAATAAGCGGGTGATTCACGTCAGCTTTAACCTGATTTTGAGTCCATCCAACTAGCTCATTCATGGCTTTCGGCGTTAAATATGCTGGCGTCGTTTTAAACAGTACACTCAGAACATTGCCAGCTTGATCTTTCATCTGCACTTCATTTTCCAAGTGCTTGTACTGGCCTTTGTGGCGTTCATCCTTATCTGAATATTTGAGTAGCTGGTTGTGTAAATGTAGTATAGTGCTCTCGGTAAAATCTACGTCGTGGTAGCTATCAAAAATCATCCGTAGTGTCTCATAGTAGCCACGGACTTCTTGTGCATCCCTATCACGCATTTTCTGCATTGATAAACCACGCATCAAGGTTTCGACTTCTTCATCAGAGAGCTTTGCACCTTCAATACGGGTCGAAGCACCAGTAGATGTTGCGAGCGCTGATTGCTTTAATCTGCCCAGCATTTGTGGGCTTAAATTTAGGCCACCTTTCCACTGACCGTTAAGTTCATCAATCTGCGATAGAGTGCGGTATAAAGATGATGGCAGATCTGCAATTCGTTTATCTAGGTTATTCATAAATCTACCATAGATTATATATGAGATTGTATTAGATCGCAATAGATCGCTAAGCTTGGTCAAAAGATCTTGACATTAACAAGCATGTAACTATAATAGTAGTTACTATGAATAAGTACATTACTACGGTCATTAGAACCGGTAACTCGTATGCTCTGCGGGTTCCAAAGCAATATATTGAAGACGCGAATCTGCAGCTTGGGCAAAAAGCTGTCATTCAGCTACCCATTCCTGAAGCTAAGCAGAATCGAGCCCGGGTTCAAGCACTTTTTAAACAACTCCAGGAGCTCGGAGCTTACAAAGACATTAAAGACCCGGCAGCTTGGCAGCGAGAAATACGCAAAGATCGACCACTGCCTAGTAGATCCTAGTATGATTCTTCTTGATACGAACATCTTTATATACATTGCAAATGGTACTCTGCCTACTGAGATTATTGCTAAGACAGACATCGGGCATGCAAGTATCACAAAGATTGAAGCTCTCGGTTTTTCGACTATACCCGCAAACGAATTGTTAATACTTACGAGCCTATTCAATGAGTCATATAATCTGCCGTTGACTGATGCTGTAGTTAACCGGGCTGTACAGCTAAGACAGGCAAAAAGTATGAGTCTTGGCGACGCAATAATTGCTGCTACTGCCTTGGAGTATGACCTAGAGCTTTGGACGGTGAACATTGAAGACTTTAAGCATATTGAAGACATGAAAGTTGTCAACCCGTTACAGTAAGCTTTCTAAATTTCATATGGGTATAGGGGTTTCTAGTATGACACGGTAGGGTAATGCAACGCCGCTGCACCTCTTGCAAGCTTCTTCCACCAACTCAAACCCGCCAAGATAAGGTTCCAATTCGATTGCACAAGGGCAGCCATAAGTACTTTTAACTCTTTTATTACGACAGGGGTTTGACTCTTACCGCTTGTCTGCATGACTAAAATCCAGACCTACTTATCTTCAAGTTGGGGGAACAGACACTTCACGGGGGGTAGTATGAATTATTTTAATGCCTTCGAATTCCTTCAGTGATAACAAATCCGAATCGGCCGTAATGTATTAAAAAACTCTTATTTAATAAAAAATTAATAATATGGATCGACATTAATAAGGATATTTTGGGCTATATTTTAACCTTGCTACCTCTGTAATAATCAGGACAGCAGCGCTTAAGCGTTTTTTAACTGTAAAAACACCAGTAAAATATACGTATAAAAAATACTTGCAATAAAATAAATAATATTGTACTCTCTGCCTCAAGGGTGGCGGGGATAAGG
>JAJYKI010000078.1 GCA_021788675.1 bacterium
ATTGGCTGTGGTTGGTCTTGGAGTTGGCTTTGGTGCCAATACTTTGATTACTAAACGACGTCAATTGGACATTGAAACGAAAGCTGAAAAAGAAAGACAAAAAGCTGCTAAAGAAGCTGAGAAAATTCTAGCTCAGGCTAGAGAAGAGGCTGCTAAGTTAGCCGAAGATGCTAGAAAAGACGAACAGAATCGTCGTAAGGAGCTCAAGGAACTGGAGAACCGTTTAGTAGTCAGAGAAGAATCGTTGGACAAGAAGCTCGACGACATAGATAAACGGACGGAAAAACTTAGATCCAGTGAGGACGAAATCGAAAAACTTAAAGATGAAATAAGAGACATTCGTTCCAAGCAGCAAGAGAAACTTGAAAAGATCGCTAAACTGACAAAGACTGAAGCGGCCGAAAAGTTAATGCAGATGACCGAGCGGGATATTCGCGGCGACCTATTGGGGCTGGTATCTAAATTACAAAACGAAGCCAAAGAGAATGCTGAAGACCAGGCGGCATTAATCATAACTACGGCTATGGAGCGTATGAGTTCCGAAGTTACAGCTGAGCGGACAGTCACTTCCATTAAGCTGGAAGACGAGGAGATGAAGGGTCGTATTATTGGTAAAGAGGGCCGTAATATACAGGCTTTGCAGCGTGCTACTGGCGTAGATATCATGGTTGACGATACGCCCGGTTATATCGTGTTGAGCTCATTTGATCCGGTCCGACGTGAAGTCGCCCGACAGGCCCTGGAAATGCTCATGAAAGACGGTAGGATTCATCCGGGCCGCATCGAAGAAGTAGTCGAGAAGGCTCAGAAAAACGTCGAAAAAGACGTGGTTAGGGCAGGTGAAGACGCAGCCCGAGAAGTTGGCGTCATTGGTGTACCTAAGGAAATATTACATTTGCTCGGTGAACTTAAGTTCCGTACCAGCTATGGCCAGAACGTACTAAAGCATTCGACGGAAATGGCTCATATGGCCGGCATTATTGCCGAGGAGGTGGGCGCAGACGTCAAGACTACCAGATACGCCGCATTGGTCCATGATCTTGGTAAAGCCCTAACCCATAAGATGGAAGGCAAACACCACCATATTTCCGGCGAGGTGTTGCGTAAGTACGGCGCCCCCGAAGAAGTGGCCTTGGCTGCCGAACAGCATCATGACGACATGGAAGCGACAAGCGTGGAGGCCCTAATCATCCGCGTTGTTGACGCAATCAGTGCCAGTCGTCCGGGAGCCAGAAATATTAGCGCAGAAAACTTCGCTGAGCGTATGAAGGAGTTGGAAAACATTGCTAATAGCTTTGGCGGTATTGAAAAATCTTATGCCATCAGTGCCGGCCGTGAAGTCAGAGTTTTTGTTAAGCCGCAAGACATAGATGACCTTAGTGCTATTAAACTGGCGCGTGACATTGCAACTAAAATCGAGTCATCGATGCAGTACCCCGGAACGATTAAAGTCAATGTTATTAGAGAAACTAGAGCTATAGAGTTTGCTAAATAATGCTGAGACGCTTTCTGTACCTGGGTGATGTTATGGGTGAGCCGGGCCTAGCCCTGCTTGAGCGTGAACTTAACAGGCTAAGACTAGATAAGAAAATCGATCTGGTAATCGCGCAAGCTGAAAATGTCAGTCAGGGAAGAGGGTGTACGCCAGCAGACTTCAATCGGTTAAAAGCCGCCGGCGTGGATTTTTGTACCGGCGGCAATTGGACGTTGTGGCGCAAGGACATAATCCCGCAATTAAATGATCCTAATCAGCCAATTATACGGCCGGCTAATTATGTTAAGAATAGTCCGGGATTGGGCTGGAAATATGCTCACACCGGGTTCGGTGACGTCTTAATAGTCAGTCTACTTGGCAAAACTGTCGGCCGGGACAGCAACTTAAAACTAGACAATCCTTTAATCACGATCGATGAAATATTGGAGTCCCAGACTGATGTGTTGAAAGTAGCCACAATCGTTAATTTTCACGGTGACTATAGCAGCGAGAAGGTGGTCATTGGTCAGTACTTGAACGGTAGAGTCAGCGCGGTCTTCGGTGACCACTGGCATGTCCCCACGGCCGACGCCAGAATATTGTCTGAAGGTACGGCTCATGTTACCGACGTAGGAATGGTAGGGGTGCTTAATGCCAGCCTTGGTGTTAAGACGAGTGTTATAGTTGAGCGCTGGCGGGATGGTAAGTTGACCGCAAATGAGCTTGAAGATGAAGGCCCGTTGCAGTTGAACGCAATACTATTTAATGTCGATACATCTACCGGAAAAGCTGTCAGTATAGAGCAATTGAACCGTATATTCGAATAGTCTGGTCAATTAGCTTAGTCTAAGCTATACTACCTCTGTTACATCTCGGGGATTGGCGCAGTTGGCTAGCGCGCCGCGTTTGGGACGCGGAGGTCGGAGGTTCGAGTCCTCTATCCCCGACCACGTTACACTTTGCTTAAATCAAAAAGCAACTCATAGTTTATATTGAGCTTAATAACAGATGTATCATCAACGCCCAGCTCGTAGACTCAACAATACCTAATTCAGCACAGCGTCTACTTCCGGTAAATCCCTCGTACTATTGATAGTTTTTAGACATGAACGGATAGGTTAGTAAAGCTCTAGGCGAGTCGGTGCGGTTGAAATAGAGGCTACGATAAGCGTATTCTGAATCCAGATATATAACACAAGGAATAATAAAGTGGGCAAATTAGAGAATAATCAAAAGGGCTTCAGTGCGATTGAAATCGTTCTGGTAGTCGTAATCCTGGCTTTAATAGGCGTGGTCGGTTGGCTAGTCTATAAAAATCGTCACCAGTCCACTAATACGGTTAATTCAGCTAAAACCTCAACTAATACGCCAGCCGTTTCATCTAACGCTCCTGCAAAAACAAGTACGCCGACGTCTATGCCTACTCACGCAACTACTACGCCGACGTTTACGAGCGGACCGCAAAGCGGTTGGGAAACCTACACTAATGCTGCGGTAGGCTTTTCGATATCCTACCCCAACTTTATAAGAGCAGATAGTGCCTGTGCTACTCCAAGTACTTTAAGCAGCGGGACGGTACCGTCGACATTCATACAAAATGGAGTCAATTTTTACATAGCAGCTAAAAATAGCTTTAGATTCACTTTAACTTGGAGCGCGAATAATACGTATACTTCTAGCAGCTGCGCGGAAATTCCGACAACGGCAGCTACTATCCAGGCATACAACGCTTCGGTCAGCAATAATGCACAATATAGCTATTTTGCAGACAACCTGCCATTCGTAGTTGAAAAAGTCGCTAGCACCAATGACATACAGACCGAGCTACAGAGTTATTGGAAAGATAATACAATCACTGTAAGTGGATGGAAGAATAGTACGTCCGGTAACTATGAAGTCCCGACAGCCATAAACTGCTCCCAAACCGAGGAAAATAACCAAAGCTGCGGCCCGCAAAATTCCAACTACGATTTACGTTACTATCCAACACAAAATTTGATGTTCTACTTTATCTACGGGCAATCAGCGCATCTTATTCTGCCCAACGGTTCCGTTGCTGACTCACAAATAATCAAGAGCTTCACGGTGCTATAGACCGGGTTACGGCAATCGCACGTGACTCACACCAATGTGTTATAAAATAGCATTGCTGACTCACAAATAATCAAGAGCTTCACGGTGCTATAGACCGGGTTACGGCAATCGCACGTGACTCACACCAATGTGTTATAAAATAGCATTATGGTAAATTTGGTAATCAAGCTTGCTCATCCTAGAGATCTGGATGAGGTCATGAGTTGGACCGATGCCGACAGCTTTAAATTGTTTGTCGAACAGTCAATTCCGGTTGACTTGGGTGGAAGTGGTCGCAAAGAAGAGTGGATTGCTTTGGAGGGTGACGAAGTTGTCGCCTATGCACTATTTGACGTAAACAGTAACCACCAAGCTAGAATTGCATTT
>JAJYKI010000079.1 GCA_021788675.1 bacterium
CTATATTCCGTCGACCCGTCCACTCAGAAACGCACTAAGAAGCGTAGCGCCGGATTGTATATGAAAATAGTCAGGCAACAAACTCCTAAAGACAGATAGCTGCCTAAAAAATGCAATATAAACCGCCCTCGGTCGGTTTTATTTATTAAGAAAGTAAATATATAATAAGACTATGGGAAACGCCGAACTTGATCCAATAGAACAACCTGAGTTTGTTAGAATAGCCGAGACTTATGCAGGAACGATAATTAAGGCTGGCTTTGGAGATAGCGCGATAGAATTACCGCTAGAAGATTTTATAGATGGCTATGGACTTTGCCCTGAAGACAGTGCGCTTGAAGATAAAGCAAGGGCTATAGGATACTTGTTATTAAAAATTGAACAAAGTGGCGGAAAAATTACAAACGGTGATCAAGTCACGCTTGCTCGATACAAAGCTAACAAATAAAAGGTAGCCAATGGAAAAGGTGGGCCTGAAGTTTAATCAGACGGATATTATAAATCCCATAGCCGCGCAGCCCGAAGCCGGCTCATTGAATGACTCAAACAATATTCTCCAAAACCGCCCCGAGCAGTTTGGTGCCGGGCCTGAACCGTCTCCCCAAGCTTCAGCCGAGTCAATGGCATCATACGCCGAGCAATACAAAGATTTAGAGCTGGTTGATGTTCTGGGAAACACAATGATTCCGCTTGGTAAGTCCAAGATTACACTTAGTGTCGCAAAGGCTTTATGTCCGGCCGATTTGTCTAAATACACTACCGAGCAGCGTAATGACTTTGTAGTCAATATGCTTAATAAGCGCGGCATTGAAATTGATTCGCAATATAGTGGGATACTGAACGCCGGACTGATTAAGCTTGGCCAAGAACCAAAATTCAGCCTTAAACCGTCCACTAAAGATGACCTGCTTAAAACCGATACAAAATCTGAAACTGACGCCGTTAAGCTTAAGCTTGAAGAAAATAACGCGGTCGGTCATGAAAAAGAGTCGCAGCCCGCAAGGCTTGACCGGTCGGTTACGCCGATACAAGAGACCGCGCCGAAGCCTGCCGATATGAATTTAGCGGCCAAAATCGTGGATACTGCCAGAGAAGTTTTATATAACGAAGTCGAGCCAACAATCTTAAATTTGTTTGATCATAAAGATATAGAGTCTCCTCTTAAAAGCGACCAACGACTAAAGACCGTGATAGCAGAAGCTGCTCGCTCGCCCCAAAATGAACCAATCGAAATCAGTCAGGACGAAGAAATCAATCTTAGTCCTTCAGCCAACGAAACTAGCGGCACCACAAGTCTTGCAGCAACGATGAAAGCTGAAACCGAATTACATTCAAAAGTAGCAGTGGCTTTATCTAATCACGAAACCCGTAGCGGCTTGAACACTGAATCTGAAGATGAGCCTCACGCAGTCATGAGTCAAGAAGATTATGAATTTAAAGCATCAGCCATACAAAAACTTGAGGAAACCCTGTCCAAGGACGAATCTATTATTGCCAAAGACTTTATCAGCGGAGTTAACGCGCTGATTGAGGCGTCAATTAGCATAGCCGAGGCGATGGGACTTGATGAAGGCATTGCAACAGACAATGAATCCGGCAACGGTGTAGTGCATTTGTTAAATGAAATCGTGGCCCGCATTGAGCTGATCGACGATTCAACCCGGGAAGACGTTAATCAAACAATTAAGCAACTGGTTGGCGCGTTGCACGGAAAGCTTCTTTTGGAGCAAGAGGGAACGGCTGAGGCTGAGATCGAATATGTCGATACGGCAATCGATAACCTCTTAATAAAATTACTGGACAGTCTGGATGTTGACTATAATGCCGCGGCGATTAACAAGCTCAAGCAGTTATTTATAAATACTATCTTTTTAGACGGCATGCTAGAAATTAGTGGTTTTAGTTTATTGGACCTGGAATCGGTCGGCACGAGAGAAATTAAGCGTTTTCGCAAAGAATTATTATCCAAACTAACCGCCCTCAAGACTGACGCGGATATGATCCATCGTCTCGGTTTAATGGCGTTGGCGCGCTTGATCGTGACCGAGTTTGGTGTTGATAGCGTTTCGGCGGCTTGAATAATTAATTGCCGGTCGCCGATTTGCAGTTGTTACCGGTTAGGTAATGCAAAGTGAACTGATTGGCGGCGCTAAGATGTCCGTAGTTGACATTAAAGACTAGTGGCGGCAGGTTAATGCCGGTTTTGGCGGGAGCTACACTGAACTGGTAGTTTCCGTCTTGGGTAAGTGCGGTTTGGCCTAAACGGGCGCCGTTAATTTCACTATACGGGGTTTTGCTGAGGCATTTGCCGCTATTGGAGTAAGACTGCTCGTAACTGACGGTCGGATTAACACGGTGTACTAGATTAACGGCAATATTGCCGATGCCTATTATTGTCGGTATTCCGATTGCTACCCAAATAGCTTCACTTGGAAGTTTTCTTCGTCTTTCCATACCTAATAAGCTGTATATTACACTATCCTGTCAGACTTGGTAAGAAGGAACTTTTACTCATGTCGGAACGCTACAAAGCGTATAATTAAGTGATGATGAAACAATTTAGCGACATACTTTTAATTGTTGGTTTTGCGGCAGTCGACGGACTGTTTTTCCATGATTTATTTAAGCCTGGTGAGGTTACGAGTGTTCCGCAAATTCTGACCGGTATGCTAAGCCTGATCGTTATATATAAATCGTTTAAGTCATTAATGCCGGATCGAACTAAAAAATAACTTTTAAACAGGAACTTAAAATATATGCACCAGTCACATCATCACCATTTTAGCTATTCCGAGTCTGAGCGGCGGCAGCGTCAGAACCCGGAATCTATTCTTGAGCGTCTTGGTTTGAAAACGGGCATGTGCTTTGTCGACTTGAAATGCAATGACGGGTTCTTTACAGTTCCGGCAGCTAAAATTGTCGGTTCGTCCGGCCAAATTTACGCTGCAGATATAGATAATGATGCATTGTCGAGACTGGAAGACAAACTGAAATCAAACGACATAACTAACACGCAAGTTATCTACGGTCCGGCCGAGTCGGCTGATGTTTGCCGGGGCTGTGCGGATATGGTTTTTCTGGGTACGGTTTTACACGACTTTAACGATCCGCTAAAAGCCTTAATTAATTGCCGGACAATGCTGAAAGAGAACGGCGTGATTTACGATTACGATTGGAAAAAACGTGGCGGCCAGTTCGGTCCGCCATATGAAATCCGTTTTAGTCCCGACTATGTAATCAAACTGGCGACGGCCGCCGGCTTAAAGGTAATGCAGGTTGATGATTTTGACGATGATTTCTACCTGATCAAATTGGGACTTGAAACTAGTCCTAGCCAATAGCCCGCTTTGGTATCAAGATGACGTTTACTAATCACATACTCAGCGGATCACTACTCGCAAAATTACTACCCTTACCTATAGCGTTGCCGCTGGCATTCGCTAGTCATTTCGTACTCGACGCTTTGCCGCATTTCGGCTTTAAAGCCGGCAAAATAACCAATCTGAAACTATTTTACGGGGTTGAAGCGTTGGATTTTAGTATCGGCGCCGTTATTATCGGCTGGTTGCTAAATCGGCATGAGTATACTTGGGTCATTAGCGGACTGGTCGCGTTTTCGCCGGATCTGGTGTGGTTTTACAGGTATATATTTAAAGAGAAGTTTGGAAAATTACATATCGACTACCAGGCTGGCTGGCTGACAATGATCCATAAACGAGTGCAGCGCTACGAGAGATACTGGGGCCTGGTTATTGAACTGGTTTACGGTCTGTTAGTTTTTACCTTGCTCAGGTAAAAACCTTGTTTTTATAAAATTATCTCGTCGGCTAAAGCGATCCGGCCGACTAGAGCTTTTTGCTTATACGTCAAACGCTGGACTAGATCGACTCCAGATC
>JAJYKI010000080.1 GCA_021788675.1 bacterium
TTGGCGCTGTGCATCGTAAACTCTTCGGTTGCCAATTCATTAGCGCCTGGTGTTGCAGAATAGGTGACCGTAACGGTTGAAGCTCCTACCGTCGTCACTACACCTCGCCACATCTCAATCGTACCACCATTGGTTCCGTTGGCGCCGCTTGTAACTTTCGTCCAGGTATTCACACCTCCACCGCTAACCTGAGTGACATTAACATTGTTAGCGGCATGGGAATAGAATATTAACAGATCACCGACATTTACGGGAGCTATGGATAGCGTAGTCACGGCAGTGCCCGAAGTATCCCACTCTCCCACGTAAGCAATCGAACCGGCCGAAACTTGAGTAGCACATGATGTGTATATAAGCTGATAGGCATTGCTTGGACTGGTGCCAAGACAAAGACCAGCGGTGGGAGAATTACTGGGTAAGCTTAACGTATAACTGGCAGCAATAGCCGAAGGCGCAGATAATGCAATCGAGTTAGCATCAGTATTGTCAAAGAAATTAATATTTCCAGCGACAGAATTAGCCGAACCAAGCGCAACTTGGTTAGTGGCCGTATTTACGCTTAGTACGGTTTTAGCTGTATTATTCTGGACTTGGAAGGCGCTCGCGGCGTTGGTGTCACTCTTGAAAGTAGTCGCTCCGTTATAGCCTACGCTGGCCACATTGTTACCGTTAGAATCCCTCAAATTCAAAATGTCAGCCGTACCACTGCCAGCAGCCTGCAACACACCCGCCACCGACCCCGATGTAGCCGCCTGGACATAAAAGTTGGCTTGTTGAACCGATGTCGAGTTATTAATGGCTGTACTGGTTACGAATGCGGTTAAAATCGCGCCTACGACATTAGATTCACCGGAACTAGTCTGGTTGGCAGTCGGCTGGTAAGCTGTGTTGGCTAAAGTCGAGCTATCGTATGTAATGATGTTGTGCTGAGTGCTGGTAACGATGTAGTTAAAACCGCTAGTCGTACCGGCCGTTGCCGGCGGGTTCTGAACTTGGCCGTAGCCAATGTAAAGTTCGTCGCTTCCAATTGAACTTAGATTCGGGAAAGTCACGGTCGTCGACGCTGTGTTAATTTGGGAGCCGGTGCTATCTAAGCCCCAAGTGGTTGAGGCGTTAACTCCGGCAGCCGTAAATTCAGTAGCGGTTATTTCTTCCGTGCCCGGTGCGGCCGAGTAAGTAACGGTTAAAGTTGACGCTCCAGCGGCAGTTACGGTTCCATACCACATTTCCACCCGGTTAACGGTTCCGTCGCCGTTATTGACGATAGCTTTTGACCATGAGCTGACTCCGCCGCCGCTTATGCTCGTGACAGTTACGCCGGCGGTTGGTATCTGGGTAGTGAGGATGATTTCATCACCGACCGAAGAGGGAGAAATAGTCAGGCTATTAGTAGCGTTCGCATCCCATTCGGCCACCTCCGTGATGCTGGCGTTAGTGTTGGAACAGCTGGCAAATATTAGCTGCGACGCCGACGAACTGCTGGTCTCGATACATAGTCCCGGATTGGGTGCTGAACTTGGTAATGTCAAGGTGTAGTTGGCATTAGCAGCCGTACTGTTTAGGGTAATGGAGTTGGCAGTCGAACTGTTATTGAAAGCCAGCGAGCCGTTAACCAGCCCGGACTGCCCCAAAGCGACCTGATTATTAGTAGTATCCACGCCTAAAACGTGGTTGCCGCTGGCGTTGTTGACGTCAAGAGCAGTTGTCGAGTTGACGCTAGTTTGGAGCACTGCTCCGGGAGCCGTAGCACTACCGTTAAGCGAAGCTGTAATGCCCTCTGCCTGCAAAGTAAGTGCCGATGTCTTGCTACTGTTGCCAATTGCCACGGAAGACGCATTCTGGGCTCCGATGCTGACCGACCCATTAATGCCGGTACCGTTAGCCAGGCCGGCATCGATACTGACATTACCGCCATTGCCGTTAGTACCGCCGCCGGCGCCTGCAGTTAAGCTTAAATTGCCTCCCGCCAGTGCCGTCGTGCCACTGCCGGCCGCTCCGGCCGTTATATTCAAGGCCACTCCGGCTGTCGACGCCGCAGCTGTAGTCACGGATATATTGTGCGTCGTCGTATTGGCGCCAAACGTCAGATCACCGTTATTGCCAACTAAAAACGCATCTGATCCGGCCGCCTGCAGATCAAGCAGGTCTCCTGTACCTGTTTTATTGATAAATATACTGGCGTTAGTCGAAGCATCAGTCTGAACTCCTTGGCCAAGCTGAACAAACTGGGAACTGG
This sequence comes from bacterium, assembly GCA_021788675.1. Lineage (GTDB taxonomy): Bacteria > Patescibacteriota > Saccharimonadia > Saccharimonadales > UBA4665 > JAJZWH01. The sequence goes on from JAJYKI010000080.1 coordinate 2,237, forward strand.
CAATGCCATTAAGCAGCTGAGCGTTAAACGCGTAAGGCGCGCTCGTCATAGGCTGCATAGGTAGCATTTCACCGTCAGGACTACAAGCACTAAAGGTAGTACAGGTAGTTGAAGTACCGGCAACGTTCATAGATAGCCAAAGCGTGCTCTGATTCCAGTCGACACTCGTACCAAACGGCGTAACTGAACCTAGCTGCACCGAAAAGAAACCGTTCACCACCTTAACGCCTTGGCTGTTGTAGTTCAAATAATCCTCTGTCCAAAGCAAGGTACCGGCTGGAGTTCCGGTCGTATCGCCGGCACTTTTACCATCACCGTTAGCGTATATCTTAAATTCAATGTTGTAATAGCCGTCGGGCACGGTAGCGCCTTGCGAGTTAAGCAGTCTTCCCTGAAATTCCACCGTCTGGTTTATGCCTGTCGCCGCCGCGGCGTGACCGGATAAAAGCGCAATGAACAGCAGGGTCGCAAACGCAACCAGTTTCAAATACGGCAGCCGGTGTCCTAACAGACGCTCTCCCAAACTTTTACCCCGATGTTTTTGGCTTATTTTCTCTGTACTCTTAAACTATCCTAATCGGATTTTTCTCCTCACTCAGTACACTATTAACTATAAGCGTTTCGCTATTTAATTCAACCTGTTTTAATGGCTGGCATGTGGATGAACGTTGAAGGTCGGCGTCGTATTAATAACCCTGTCCATAAGCTTCTTTTCCCGGACTTCGCCCATCCAAAAACTTATAACCAAAGTCGCTGCGATAGCATAAAGAGGCCACAAGACCAGTATTTTGCCCGTCAAGGAATTACTGCCGCTACTTGTCGAACCACTTGCACCGGCTGCCGCACTCGGTTGACCATTAATGATGGCTGCTACCGATAAGAAGGCGATGTGCTGCTGGCTATCGCTGCCCTGGATGGTAATCTTATACACGCCCGGCTTAGCGTAAACATGACTGGCATTAATAGTTGTGTTGTTGCTTGATGGCAATACCTGGTTCTTATTGTCGCCCCACACTACATTTATGGCGAACGGACCGGCGCCACCAATTATATTAATCGGCAAATTCAATGTCTGCCCCGGAAAGACACCGCGGTACACTGCGTCAGTCTCAAGAATCAGCTGAGTGTTAGTAAAATTAACGTTGCTGAGCGAAGATATTAAAGGCGGGTGGGCCGTATAGGTAACATTTACGCCGCCTGACGAGGGACCGGCCTGGTTAAGAACATCGTAATCAGTGGCCGTAAGCTTATTTTGGCCGTACAGCAGATCAATTTGAACTGAAAAACTGCCACTATTATCGCAAGGGGTCGAGCCGGCGAATATGCCATTCTTAAAAATCTCAACCAAGGTATTTTTGGGACATGTTCCACTGACGGTTATGGGGCTGGCATTAAATGACGACTGGTTACTCGGTGATGTAATCGTAGCGCCGACGGTTGGCGGCTTTTCCGGCATCGTACCGCTCAAACTAACCGAGTCGGCTTGCGGCGGCGGCGTATTGGCCGAGGCAAACGACGAAACGGTCGTAGCCGCCAGAATTATACCTACAAAAAACACCATTATGGCTAATGGTACATAGGATGTGTACTCATGCGGACGAAGTCGCCCGCTATGATATCTGCTTTTTAATTTCGCTTTTGCCGCCATTAGAT
>JAJYKI010000081.1 GCA_021788675.1 bacterium
ATATTCGCCAACGGAGCAGCTTGGCGCTCATTCTTAGCCCAGCCACCAATCGCTAAACCGATACCTAAAATAGCGACGATCGAATAGGCCATAAACAGCCCGATTGATAGATAATTGCCGGTGACTTTAAGATGGAACGCCAGTATGGCAACTACGAACAAGACAAATAGCGACACTAGACCGGTAATGGCTTGAGCGATCATCGTAGCCGTAAAGTACTGCCACACCCTTAATGGCGTAGTGTGCAGACGTCGCAATATCCCTTGCTTCTTAAGCTCAGGGAAAACATTGACCGGTCCGAATATGCCAATTCCAATAATCGAAAAGCCAAGTAATCCGGCAAACGTATAGTCAAAATTGGTCAGACTTTTTTTCGTGGTCGCCTTAGCCGTGACTTTGAGCGGGCCGGTATAACTTACATAGTGACGATTGACGACGTTAAATTCAGCCGTCAAAAGTGCTGTTAGGGTCTGTCCGGCTTGAACGTTATTGAGCGTGTAGTACACTTCCGCCGTGCCCTGAAGATGGCCATTATTAAGAGTTCCGAAGTTAACCGGCAAAATAATCAGGCCATCCAACTGGTTCTCGTCCATCTTGTTATTGGCTTCACTTACGGTATTAATTGATTTATCTACTTTAAATATTGCCGATGAATCTATTAGCTTCTCTGCCTGATTTGCCAGCTGGGAATGCGATTGGTTGATGACCGCTACGCTGAGATGCGTATTGGCGGTCTGGGAGCTGAAACTACCGAACACGAATAAAAATATAACCGGGAACAATATGCCGAAGAACAGCGCCAGCCGATCCCTGAAGAAGCGCTTGGTTGCCAGTACGGAAAAAACGTATACGGTGTAAAGCTTGCGTTGCATCAATTAGTCCCTTAGCGCCTTTCCGGTCAAGTCGATGAATACGTCCTCTAGATTGGCTTGCTCGACCTTCTGGCTCTTTTTAAAGCCCTTAGCTAACAGCTGTTGAATGAGTTTCTTGGGCGTGTCCATAGCAATGATCTTACCTTTATCCATGATTGCGACTCGATCACACAATATTTCGGCTTCATCCATATAGTGGGTGGTAATAATTACGCTTACGCCTCTTTTTTGCACCATACGTGTTAGATCCCAGAGGTTACGTCTGGCCTGCGGATCAAGTCCGGTAGTCGGTTCGTCCATAAAAAAGACCTTTGGATCATGAACTAAAGCGGCAGCGATGCTCAGTCTCTGGCGCTGGCCGCCGGAAAGCTGCTCAGCGTACGAATCGGCTTTGCTTAATAAGTCAACTTCCTCAAGAAATTTTTTGGCATTAACCCTTTCACCGTAAGCCGCGCCAAACATGGTAATAATTTCGCTTAGCTTCTGCTTATCCTGGAATGCTGCTGTTTGAGGCTGCACACCTATAACCCGCTTGATCTTTTCCGGATGTTTAGCTACGTCGATGCCGTCGATGATAATACTGCCTTTATCTATCGGGCGAAGGGTTTCCATCATTTCAAGCGTGGTGGTCTTACCGGCGCCATTAGGACCCAGGATACCGAAGACTTCACCTTTAAAAACCTCGAAGGAAATGCCGTCAACGACCGGCTTAGCGTCGTATATCTTGCTCAGATCGGAAACTTTAACAATCGGCTTAGACACAACAGTCAGTATAGAGGTTTTTAGACTGAAATAAAAACTACCGGTAAACCGGTAGTTAATATTGCTGAGTAGCTTGCGATTAAGCGCGCTTATTTGCGCTTGACGGTCAGAAAACCATTGCGTGGGTTTTCGTTGACTTCACGGTCGCTAGGCAGGTCGGTTGCTTCCGGCCTCTTGTCCTTGCTGAAGTAGTAAATAGTCTGCTCTTTACCACCGCGAAGAGTAACCTTCTTCGAGTTTAAATAGTAAGTTACACCTTTTGAGTTTGTGTGCTGGTATGCCATTGTACGATACCTCTCCCTCTTAATAAGTTGTTGGTACCCCTAACATACTCTTTAGCGTTTTAATTTGTCAATATTTTCTTAATTAATTACCTATACCTGTTGCGTACAGACGGTCTCTGTATTACACTAATTTGGTAACCATAAACGCATTAATAGGTGGAGAGAAAACAGATATGGATTTTTCAAATCGCGGCCCGCAACAGCCGGTGCATCCCAGCCCGCAGTTCAATGCTGCCCCCCAACCCCGTGTTAAATCAGTAGTAAAAAAACCAACAGCCTTAACCAAGTGGGGTACGCTGGGGGTTGGAGCAGTTGTAGCCATCTTGCTCGTTGCCTTGATAGCTGTAGTTAGCTTTTCAGGCACAAAATCACAAGCTGACTATATTTACACCAATAAACTTCAGGCCGTATTCCTAAATACCGGCCAGGTTTATTTTGGTAATATTAAATCCATAAATCCACAATATTTAGTACTGCAAAACATTTATTACCTGCAGACCAATAATTCCAATTCCAGCTCAACCACTAGCTCCAGCAGCTCAAATTCAAACGTATCATTGGTTAAGCTTGGTTGTGAATTACACGCCCCTTACGATCAAATGGTCATCAACATGGGTCAGGTTACTTTCTGGGAAAACCTACAAAGCACCGGCCAGGTCGCCAAGGCGGTTGCACAATACCAGAAACAGTATCCTAACGGCCAACAGTGCAACAATACAGCTAGCGTATCCAGCCAAAGCGCACCGGCTGCATCTTCATCAGCCACTCCAACCCCAACCCCAAGCCCGGCAACCAGCACTACGACTCCGGCAACCACCAAGAAGCCTTAGTTACCCGAGGCTACAGCTAGAACAATACACTCCCTAACAAACCAGGGAGTGTATTTTTATTGCCCCAACAGTTTGCCGCCTAAACGCACCACGAACAAAAAGGCTGTCACAACAAATCCCAGCAGTGTCAGTAGTAGGGACCAACCGGCCAAGTCCGGGCTCCAGCTTGGGGAAATAAAATCAAACTCATATAAGGCTGTCGGAACGGGAGACATCTTAGCCCCATGACTGGTCACGTACTGCTCAATACACGGCACGCGGTTGTGACCGGAAAAGTCGACCGGGTCAAGCTTTTGACAGTATGCCTGGGCAGCCGTGTATAGCCCGGAATTAGATGCCGCTACCTGTTGTTCCTCAGCCTGCAATAGCCTTTCGTAGGTGTATTGCAGCTGGATTGGAGGATAAACCGAACCGGTGCCGGTCGACAGATCAGTATTCATATGGGCTATGACGTAAGCTTGCAGATTGTTAAGCGCCAGCTGAACGTTACCGTTGTTCTTATCCGCCTGGTAAAGAGCCGTCCTTAATGATTGCATATGTTCGTTATTACTGCGCAGCGCAACAACACAGACCGCGCCCAACAACATGGTGACAATTAGAAAATACAAAGGATTAAGCTTAAGAAAGCTACGCCAGATACGACCTATACGATGCTTGAAAGTAGGCATATTAAGATTTTACCTTAATACTGCTGTTATCTTTAGCATGCTAGACTATGTTCATGCACATATACTTCTCTGGCATCGGTGGGGCGGGTATCGGGCCGTTAGCGGAAATTGCCATGCAAGCCGGCTATAGCGTATCCGGTTCGGATAAACGGATGTCAAGCTATATTAAAGCGCTCAACAAGGCTGGCATTGAAAACATCGCCATTGACCAAAGCTATGACCATATCGCCGCAGTGCACGCCGAAAAACCGATAGACTGGCTCGTTTACAGCTCAGCTTTAGTATTTGAGCAACCCGACGCGCCGGAACTTAAATTTGCGAGAGAACATAATATTCGTGCCACTAAGCGCGATGAGCTTATTAACGAAATCGTCACTACTAAAAAGCTGAAGATGGTGGCCGTAGCCGGTACTCACGGCAAGACAACCACGACTGCGATGATCGTCTGGCTATGCAAGCAATTAGGG
>JAJYKI010000082.1 GCA_021788675.1 bacterium
ATTACTATGAAAAAGAAGTCGATAATGCGATTAAGTCTATAAGTACGATAATTGAGCCAGTTATGATGATTATAATGGGGGTAATTGCGTTTACGATTGTTGCCGCAATACTCTTACCTATATATGGGCTCGTAAATCAATCCAGCTTCACCAACAATGTATAAGACTTTGATCTGCTAATTATAATATCTTGCATTTTAATATTAACAAGACTATGATTTAAGCATTAGAATAAATATTTAGGTCGCAAAGGGGGCATTTGCAATGCTTAATCAATATAAAAATAATAGATCTCAAGGTTTTACAATCATAGAAGTTATGATTGTCCTTGCAATTGCTGGTTTGATTCTTTTAATAGTGTTCTTGGCGGTTCCTGCATTACAGAGGAATGCTCGTAATGTAACAAGGAAAAATGACATAGCTGGAATTTCAGGCATGCTTTCAACATTTGAAAGTAATAATAACGGTTCTTTGCCAACTGGCTTTACTACCGATTCTTCAGGTAATACCTTGACTGCATGTGACTCTCCAACCGGTGTTACTGGATTGGGTGCCACCGTCACTAGCACGGCGGCTTGCTCAGGCAATCAAGAGAGCGCAAAACTTGGCTACTACAATGCGAACAATATATTTGTAGACAATGTAGGTAGCACGGTAGAAAATCCAGGTACAGCCTCTGCGCCCGGAACGACTCCATCGGCTACGGCTGTAACTTCTGATTCTGTCAGTATTGATTTTGGCGAAACCTGTGGTTCGTCAGGTAGCGGTGGTTTCTCTCCAGTTTTGTCAGATAGAGCATATGCTATATGGTATGTAGTTGAAAGCTCATCAGGCAACGGATCACTTCAGTGCTCTGACTAGTGAATCTTAAAAGCAAGTTCATAATAATAGCGGGTTATTGTCCCGCTATTATTATGTTAAGATAATCTAATGATTATTCTTGTGCTTATTGTGTTTGGACTGATATCCGGTAGTTTTATAAATGCTGTTGTGTGGCGTTTGCACGAACAGTCAGTTGTACAGAAAAGTACGCATAAAAAAACCGATTATATAAACAAGCTTTCTATAATTCATGGTCGATCAATGTGTCCGGTCTGCAAACACAAGCTAGCAGCTAAGGATCTTGTGCCTTTATTTAGCTGGCTAGGACTCTTAGGTAAGTGCCGATATTGCCATAGTTCTATAAGTAAGCAGTACCCAATTGTAGAGATGGTTACGGCACTATTGTTCGTTATTTCGTATGTATTTTGGCCACAAAATTGGGCCTTTCAGTCAGTATCTCAGTTTGTTTTCTGGCTTATTATATTAGTCGGTCTTATAGGTCTGTCAGTTTATGATATTCGTTGGTATATACTGCCCAACAAGATTGTATATCCATTGTTTGTTATTGTAGCTACCGACATCTTATTGAGAATTGTCTTTTATAGCGGCGGAAAAAATTTGTTAATTAGTACTTTATGGGGATTAGTTATCGGAGGTGGAGTTTTTTGGGTGCTTCATATATTTTCAAAAGGCAACTGGATTGGGGGAGGTGACGTCAAGCTCGGATCTGTTCTTGGTTTGCTTCTGGGTGGACCACTTGATGCAATGTTGCTTATCTTCCTAGCTTCTTTAGGGGGATCAATCGTCTCAATACCTTTGCTGGCGACTCAAAGAATTAAAAAAAATGCACATTTGCCTTTTGGACCATTCCTTGTGTTTTCTGCAATAGTTTTGCAATTATTTGGAGCGTCTCTTATTAAGTGGCTTCAATTGCGAGGGGTTCTCCCGGTCTATTAATATATTTGGCAAATCAAGCCTAATGCTTATGGTAAAATTAGTATTATGATAAGTGGCAGCAATCAGGGGGGATTTACGATTGTTGAAACAATGATCGTTCTGGCTGTTACGGGTTTGCTCGTAGTCAGCGCTTTACAGTTAATTTCTGGGAAACAGTCCGAAACCGAGTTTCAGGTAGCAATTAACTCTTTACAACAACAGCTTCAAAAAGTAACCAATGAAACAGCTAATAACTACTATAACGATATAAACAACTTTAGTTGCGAAAATATCAATACCAGCTATCCCTATATACAATCAGGCTTAATTGGCTCCGGCTCCGGTCAAGGAACAAATATTTCGTGTATTCTGCTCGGAAAAGCTATTAGATTTGGATGGGCATCACCCAATAATTCGAGCTCGAGCAATAGTTATAGTATATATACGCTTGCAGGATTCAGATTAGGCCAGAATGCTTTGCCGGTTACCACTATTCAGCAAGCTTCTCCTGTAGCCATAGCCCCTGGGAATACGTATAACACTTTAGCGCCAGATGATAGCACAACGGTCAATTTAGCTAACGGACTGTCTTTTTATGGTCAGGTATCTTTGAATGGTGTTAGCGATTTTGTGGATGGTACAAAACAGCCGGTAATAATTGGATTTATCAGTACACTAGGCAATATTACTAATGGTGCTCTAGAGAGTGGATCATTACAATACCAGCTCTATCAATACGGCAACGCTACTGGTGCATGGACATCGGCCAATAAGTCAACCGATTATGTTGATTTAATTGATGGAATAACCCCTAATTTAATAAGCAATATCGGACTTTGTTTTAATAGCGGAACCACCAACCAATCTGGCCTTATAAGCATAGGAAGCAATACTAATAATGGGAGTGGGCTATCCGTAAGCGTGGATATATATAGTCAGAAGGATTGCTCATGAGATTTTTAAGCCCAAAGTCTATCCAAGCAGGAGATACTATTGTTGAAGTATTGATCGCTACTGCAGTTGCTGGCTTGGTTCTGGCTAGCTCTTATGCAGTTGCCAATAGAAACAGTATAACAATACAAGATATCCAAGAGCACAATCAGGCGTTGCAATATGATCAGTCACAAATTGAATTATTGCGTGCCTACATAGCGCAAGGCGGTCAGATTAGTAATGTTATAAATAGTTGCTTGTCAGAAACAGGCGGGTCTATTAGAATTTATACTTCTGGTTCGCCTTCTTGCCCCGGGGCGAATGACCCTGCCAAGTATGACATTTACTTTAATAAGTCAACCACAACCGGTTATTACTATGTTAATGCTACATGGAACAGTTTAATTAATGGTAGCAAGGATAATGTAACACTTTACTACGGAACATGAATGAAGAATAAATACGAAGAAAGCAGTGGTTTTACAATTGTCGAAGTTATGATAGCGACAGTGATATTCTCGTCAATACTGATGCTTATTGCTTACGGGGTTACGTCTTTTACGGGACGCTATTATGAGGGAATTAATAGCTCCACGGCGCAAAGCACGGCCAACAATATTCTTTCCACGGTAACACAGGCAATACAGTTCAGTACTACAGGTGTAATTAATGGTGCTCCAAATAGCCCTAACACGGTTTTGTATTGCATTGGATCTGATGAGTTTTCTGGTACATTGTATACTAAATCGGTTAGTGGATCAGATATACTTATAGAGACGCCCATAGATAATACGACTCCCGGTTCAGCATGTTCGGTTCAGTCTTCACCTTCCCAAACATCCCTAATTGGACCAAATATGAGACTTCAAAAATTGAGCATACAGTATCTAAATAATAATTTATACTCTATAGATGTAGAAGTAATATACGGGGACAGTTCATTGCTTTGTGTTTCAAACTCGGGTTATGGTTCCACGTGTCCAATAGCGGCAAGCACCAGCCAGCTAGTTAATCCTAATGTAAATCTAGTTTGCAATAACGGTCCCGGCTCGCAATATTGCTACGTTGCAAATCTTTCATCTACTGTTCAAATGAGAGGGCAGACAATACTATGAAATACAACATTATCAAACACAATCCATGCAACATAAATTCTATTAATAAAGGTTTCGTTTCGATAATTACCACTCT
>JAJYKI010000004.1 GCA_021788675.1 bacterium
CCGGCAGTGGCCATTCGGCTGGTCCACTTGGTCTGGCAGATATTTTTACGGCCCTGTACTTCGATGTTTTAAAACATGATCCTAAAAACCCGGATTGGCCGGATCGGGATATTCTAATTCTTTCCAACGGTCATACGGTTCCGGTCAGGTACGCTACTATGGCCCGCGCCGGCTATTTTCCCCGCAAAGAGCTGATGACCTTACGCCAGTTCGGTTCACGCCTACAAGGACATCCTGAGCGTAAGCGTTTGCCAGGACTTGAGTCGACCTCCGGCCCGCTAGGCAGCGGCTTAAGTCAGGCCTGTGGAATCGCTTTGGCGCACCGGATGGATCAAATTCATCATCGTTGGGTTTACGTTGTCATGGGTGACGGCGAGACCGACGAAGGCAATGTCTGGGAGGCTGCGATGCTCGCGGGAGCTAACCACCTAAGTAATATCATCGCGATCATAGACCGAAATAATATCCAGATCGACGGCCCGACCGAAGTAGTTATGCCGCTTGAAGACTATAAGGCGAAATGGGAGGCTTTCGGCTGGCACGTCCTGGAGATTGACGGCAATAATATCGAGGACGTGATTGACGCCTGCGCTATGGGCCGGGCAATCATTGAAAAGCCGGTCATGATTTTAGCCCATACGGTTGCCGGTAAAGGTGTGGACTTTATGGAGTACGATTTTCACTGGCACGGTATGCCGCCTAATTTTGAACAAGCCAACAAAGCGCTTAAAGAATTAAGAACCCTCGGCGGTAAGATCAGGAGCGAACATGAGTAGCTTGGTTTACGACATCGGTCGCGATCAGCTGATTCAAGAACCGATTCGATTAGGCTTTGGCCGCGGTTTAGAAAAAGCCGGTCATGTTTATAAGAATGTCGTTGCGGCTTGTGCCGACCTGACCGAATCAACCCAGATGCATTTATTCAGACAAGCTTTTCCGGACCGGTTTGTAGAAATAGGTATTGCCGAGCAGAACCTTGTAACCGTGGGCAGCGGCTTGGCCGCCGCCGGCAAAATCCCATTCGTTAGCAGTTATGCGGCCTTCAGTCCCGGTCGGAACTGGGAACAGATCCGGACGACGATCTGTCTTAATGATGTGCCGGTCAAAATAGTCGGCTCGCACGCCGGTGTCAGTGTCGGACCGGACGGCGCAACCCATCAGATGCTCGAGGATATCGCCCTAATGCGCGTATTGCCCAATATGGTAGTGATTGCCCCTTGTGATAGCATTGAGGCCGAAAAAGCCACCTTAGCTATGGCAGCCGACCAGCGCCCTAACTACATGCGTTTGGCCAGAGAGGCCACACCCGTTATTACTAAGCCGGAAACACCTTTTGAGATCGGGAAAGCGCAGGTGTTTGAAGCCGGCAGTGACGTTAGTATAATCGCTACCGGCACAATGACCTACCAGGCATTATTGGCCGCCGAGCAGTTATATAAGGACGGTATTGAGGCTGAAGTGGTCCATGTCGCCACTATTAAGCCGCTAGACAGCGACGTTATTTTAGCTAGCGTTAAAAAAACCAAGGCAGTCGTAACGGCTGAAGAGGGCCAACTAAACGGCGGTCTGGGTGGCGCTATAAGTGAGCTTCTAGGAGAATATTATCCCGTACCGTTGCGGCGTATCGGCATGAAAGACCGGTTCGGCGAGTCCGGTGAGCCCAATGAATTACTTAAGCATTTCGGGCTGGACGCCAATCATATCCGGTTGGCGGCACATGACGTAGTCGCGCGAAAAAAGAGATAAAAGAGAAGGGTGGATAGTTATGCCTAGAACATTAGAAGAGATGCGCAGTAGCTGTGCGCGTGCCAGGAGCCGCATGCAGGACGCCAGAGAGCAGCATTGGGCTTTCGGAGCGTTTAATTTGGATGACGAACCGACTCTGATTGCCGTAGCCAGAGCTGCCCGTAAGCATAACGCTCCGGTACTGGTCGAAGTCAGTCAGGGCGAAGTCGACGATATCGGCATTAACAATATCCGTGACCTGGTAGATAATATTAAAAACTCTTACGGAATAGAAATTTACGTCAACCTTGATCATAGCCCGAGCGTTAACGCCGCCAAGCTGGGTATTGAGGCCGGTTTTGAATTTATTCACATTGACGTTTCTCAGGCCGATCATAATGCCAGCGACGCGGATATCATAGCTGCGACTAAAGAGGTGGTCGAATACGCCAAATTAACCGGCGCATCAGTCGAGAGCGAGCCTCATTATTTCGGCGGATCTTCCAATTTACATCTTGAGAAAATCGATTACGATGAAATCAAAAAGACGTTCTCGACGCCCGACGGAGCCAAGGCGTTTGTTGACGCGACCGGTATCGATACGTTCGCGGCCGCGATTGGTAATCTGCACGGTAAATATCCAGTACCTAAAAAACTAGACTTGGATTTGCTTAAACAAATCCGTCAGACGATTAATTGCAATATAAGCCTGCACGGCGGCAGCGGTACGCCCGGGCATTACTTTAGAGATGCCGTTAAAATCGGTGTCAGCAAGATTAATATCAACTCTGACATGCGCATTGCCTACCGGGAAGCGCTTGAAAAAACTTTGCAAGCTAATCCTAATGAATACTCAGTGGCCAAACTGGTATCAAAAGACGTCATTGGGGCCGTTCAGGCGGTTGTCGAGAGTAAAATAGCCGATTTCAATTCAGCTGGCCGGGCTCAACCCTAGATATAAAACATAAGCGCGGTTGATTATTGCGGCGCTTATGGTCTATAGTAGATTTAGGATGCAGTCTTTGAGTGAGGATGAGAAACGGCAGGTTTTGGGGGCGGTTTTAGCTGACCAATTGAGTGCTTTGCACGACGCCGTGAATGACTTGCCGGAAATTAAAAAACAACTTGACCGCTTGGAAGAGCAGGTAGGGGTCGTAAAAGATGACGTCAAGGTCGTCAAGGCGGCAATCACCAGCCTGAGTGATCAGGTCAATACTCAGGAAAGGCAAATCGCCGAACTCAAGGCGTTTTAATAAACAGTAAATAAAGGTGGGACTATGGCACAAAAACCGGATGTAATAAGCGTTGGCGATATCGTTACAGACGTATTTATTAAACTGCTTGATGATCAGGCGCGCGAATACAGCGACGATAGCGGCAGGTGGCTTACCATGCCGTTCGCTACCAAAATACCTTTCGATAGCGCTGAAACCATTAAAGGGGTTGGCAACGCCGCCAACGCGGCAGTTGCCTTTGCCCGCTTAGGCCTAAACTCGGCCTTTGCTACCAACGTCGGCGGCGATCAGGAGGGTCGTGACATGATAGCGTCACTCCAGACCAACCAGGTGGACACCAGGTTTGTCAGCATCAACCAGGATAAAGTCAGCAACGTTCATTATGTTTTGCGCTACCAGGTTGAACGCACTATTCTCATTCGCCACGAAGCCTATGACTACCACTGGCCGCATCTACGCCCCGATGAAATGCCGTCCTGGCTTTATTTCAGCTCGATTTCCCGCCATGCTATGGAATACCATGACCAGATTGCGGATTGGCTTGAAAGCCATCCGGAAGTTAAGATGGCATTCCAACCCGGTACGTTCCAGATGGAAGCCGGAGTTGAAAGGTTACGGCGGATATACGCCCAGAGTGACATCCTAATAGTTAACCGCGAAGAAGCTGCCCTAATTACCGGCGGTAACCATGATGATTACTTCGATCTGTTAAACCGGATGCATGGCCTAGGCGCCCAGGTTGCCGTCATTACTGACGGGCCAAACGGAGCAGTCGCCAGTAACGGTAAAGAAGCCTTCCGCATGCCGCTCTATCCTGACCCGGCGCCCCCGGTAGACAGGACCGGTGCCGGTGACGCATTCGCTTCGACTTTCGTGGCCGCTTTAATTAAAGGCAATACGATTGAAGGTGCTCTGCAGTGGGCGCCAATCAACTCTATGAGCGTGTTGCAAAAGGTCGGCGCTCAAGCCGGCCTACTCAGCGAAGCCGAACTTGAACATTATCTGGCTAATGCGCCGGATACTTACAAACCGGAACGCATGTAAGTCTGGCAAGCACGTTAACGCTTATGCTAGGATAGATATATATAGCTTAGGGGTAACGAATTAAAAAAGTCATACATAAAAATCCTACATGAATAGAACATTATCTCTGCTGTTTGAAGCACAAGAACCGGATTTTCATCATATGCTGGTTAAGTTAGAGGCAACCGCCGCCCATGCCGCCCACGATATCCGCTTAGTGGAGCATGTGAACGCGTCCTGCAGGGAAAAGATCAGTGCGCTCGGTCTTGATCCGCACGACAGCACCGGCGAAGAAATCTTCCAGGCTTTAGTGGTCAAACTGGCTGGTGACGACCGGATTTTAATCAAACGTCTGCGTGAATTAAGCGCTCATCATGTTAACGCGGCGGGTAGCGTTACGGATGGAATCGTCTACGCGCTTAAGCAGTCATCGCGTGAAAAATTAGGTTTCGGCATTAAAAGTGCGGTATTAAAGCGCATCCTTACCAAAACTCCACCGAAGCGCACGATGCGGGCTATCGGTTACCGGTCGGTATCCTCGATGCTGAAACGCGAACCGCTACCGCTAATAGTGAGCGTGGCAGTCAATTACGAATCACAAACCTGGCTCAAGCAGTACACTCAACAAGTCAAAGACCTAAAGCCTATGGACTGCGAGACTAGAGACGTGATGGTCTACGGTCTAAATTCTGAGCGCTGGCATAAAATATCCGCCGAGCTAGTGCCGTTAATAAAGCAGACGGTTATAGTCGAACGGGAATTGGCGGCGCTGGTAGTTTTAAATATGCCGAATAATAACCCGAAAGCCGGCTTAACGACTGCGACGCTTGGTTTAGGCTTGAGCGGTCTGAATGAGATTCATGCGGCGGCCGGTTATTTGAAAATTAGCCAGGTATCGCCGAACTTCGGCGAACGACTGAGCCGTTGCATTAATAGTGAGCCGCAGCTAAGTATCGGGCTGTTCGATGTCCCGCTCTCTTGGGAAACGGTACAGCGTTTCGTCCACCGGCTTAAAGGTAGCTTAGACTTGAGCAGCGAGGATCATTTAGACGTGCGGGAGTTAATCGGCTGGCAGCCGGTCGAAAAAATGTTAGCCCGGATTGCACCCGAGCTTGAATTTTGGAAGGACTCAAGCCACCTCGCTCAACTGGACAGGTTCCATCCCCTATCATTCAATATTTTGGATAACGCTTTTAATTTGTTTAATCAGCGAGATTATGAGCAGCGGATTTACCGCAGTGCCCAGCGTAATTTATGGCAGGAGCTGGTTATGCGTTATATCCGTCCGGATTTGCTGATTCAGGCGATTAATCATGAATTACAACCTAAGTTGGCGGCTGAGCTTGAGCCAATCAGTGCCTAGAAAGAAAGGACTATAGATTTATTATGTATCAGATTGCTGTATCGGGAGCCGCTAAGGGAGATAGCGTAGAAGAGGGTAAGGATTTAGCGCGGGCCATGGGGGCGGCGATTGCCGACTCCGGTCATGCTTTATTGAGCGGCGCCACTATCGGGCTGCCCAACTATGCGGCTGAAAGCTATAAACAGGCTGGCGGTAAAATGAGTATCGGCATCAGTCCGGCCAGCTCGAAAGTTGAACACATCCTTAAATACCGTTTGCCGACTGAGGCTTATGACACGATTTTGTATACCGGCTTGCATTATATCGGTCGTGATACGCTGTTGATTACGTCAAGCGATGCCGTGGTAAGTATCGGGGGCCGGATCGGTACGCTGCATGAATTCACGATTGCCGTCGAAAGCGATACGCCGATTGCGTTTTTGCAGGGTGCCGGCGGTATCAGCGAAGAGATTCAGACTTTACTCTCTTTGGCCCATCCGCTGCGTGAACAAAATGAAATCATCTTCAGCGACTCACCGACGGAACTGATCCATGAACTGACTAAAACACTGGATCATCTGCACGGCCGCTACAAAGGCTTGTACTACTAGCCCTATTATGCCCCTAAAGACGTCTTTAAGCTGCTACAATTAGGCTTTAAGGTAATTAATTATATGGGCATATTCAATCTTAAAAGTGATTATCGGCCGATGGGTGATCAGCCAAACGCGATTGCTCAGCTTAAAGCTGGAATCGATAACGGCCTCAAACACCAGACCCTGCTCGGGGCGACCGGTTCCGGTAAAACTTTCAGTGTCAGTAACGTCATAGCCGAAACCTCCAAGCCGACGCTGGTTTTAAGTCATAATAAGACCCTGGCCGCTCAGCTTTATTCCGAATTCAAGCGCTTTTTTCCGGATAATGCCGTTCATTACTTTGTCAGCTACTTTGATTATTACCAGCCGGAAGCCTACATTCCGCGCAGCGATACGTATATCGAAAAAGACAGTCAAATCAATGAAGAAATCGACCGTCTGCGTCATGCCGCTACCGACGCGCTGCTCAGTCGCCGCGACGTGATTATTGTGGCGTCTGTGAGCTGTATTTACGGCATCGGCAGCGTAGAAGACTATAACGGCTTAGCCGTATCGATTGATGTCAATGAAATTAGAAAACGGGATAAGTTTTTACGTCATCTGACGGATATCCAATACGAGCGCAACGATATAGATTTCCATCGCGGTTCATTCAGGGTGCGCGGTGACGTGGTCGATGTCTTCCCGGCCGGCGAGGAGACGGCCTACCGGATAGAGTTCTTCGGCGATGAAGTCGAGCGCATCAATCGGCTTAATCCTTTGACCGGAGAATTGACCCGTAGCCTAAGCACTCTTAAGATATTCCCGAGCTCACATTACGTGACCCCTCAAGAAAAATTAAAACTGGCACTCGTAGACATCGAAGCCGAACTAAAGGATCGTCTCGCCTGGTTTAGGGCTAACGGAAAACTGCTTGAAGCCCAGCGGCTTGAGCAGCGTACCCGTTTCGATATCGAGATGATGGCGGAAACCGGTTTCGTTAAAGGTATTGAGAACTACAGCCGATACTTAACGAACCGGGAGCCGGGCGAACAGCCGGCGACGCTGCTGGACTATTTTCCGGACGATTTTCTGATGGTCATCGACGAGTCCCACATGACTATTCCGCAACTGCGCGGGATGTATAACGGTGACCGGGCCCGTAAAGAATCACTTGTCCAGTATGGTTTCAGGCTGCCCAGCGCACTGGATAACCGTCCCTTGACATTCAGTGAGTTTGAGCGCCATGTCAATCAGGTAATCTACGTCTCGGCTACGCCGGCTGAATACGAACTGCGGCTCAGTCCGCCGCCGGCCCAGCAAGTCATCCGTCCGACCGGGCTGCTTGACCCGGTCATAACTGTTAAACCGATTGATGGCCAGATTGATGATTTGATCGCTGAAATCAGGCAAACAATTGAAAAATCTCAGCGAGTCCTAGTAACTACCTTAACCAAGCGGATGGCGGAAGATCTGGCCGATTATCTGGCTGAATTGAATATAAAGGTGGCTTACTTGCATAGCGACATAGATACACTTGAGCGGACGGATATTTTGCGGGATCTTAGACTCGGCGTGTATGACGTATTGGTCGGAATCAATCTACTCAGGGAGGGCTTGGACTTGCCCGAAGTATCCTTCGTGGCCATACTTGACGCCGATAAAGAGGGATTCTTGCGTAGCGAACAAGCTTTAATTCAGATTATCGGCCGCGCGGCCAGGCACGCCGAAGGCCATGTCTCTATGTACGCGGATAATATTACGGCCAGTATGCGTTCGGCTATCGATGAGACCAATCGACGGCGTCAAATCCAGTCGGAGTATAACCGCAGTCACAACATAACCCCGCGCTCAATTACGCGTGAGGTCGAAGCCCGGCTTAATTTGGGCGAGGACGCGCCAAAGCAGGAAAAGCTTGATCTTAAAAAGATACCCAAAGACGAGTACGGCTATCTTATCAAAGACTTAACGGCTCAAATGGAATTAGCCGCCGCCAATCTTCAATTCGAGCAGGCGGCTGAACTTAGAGACCTGATTAACGATATCAAGTCCAAGCTTTGATTATTCCGACGTATCGTTGTTACCCCAGTCGGGTTCGGCTGGCTTTTTATATTCATCGAACAAACTGAAATGGCCAAGCGCTTTATAGGTTAATCGCTCCGCGCCATAGGTTATGCCAAGCACGATTGCGCCAAGATACAATCCGTACGCGTCGGCGACATTTCCGGCCTCGTTGAGACTAATATGATTGGCGCCGAACAATCTTAAAGCTCCGAACATCATATTCATAGCTAAATAACCGCTAAGACCGCCAATCTTGGCCGCTCTTTTAAAGGCGATTTTCCGGCTAACTCTGTCGCCTATCTCGTCAAGCACGGGCTTGAACTCATAGCCATCCGGATCGTTCTCGTACATAATTTATAAATTTAGATTATAAACTATCTGTAAAATATCCAAACAACTGATACAATAGAATTTAATTATGGCAGAACTTTCTAGAGAAGATGTGCTCAAATTGGTTCGATTGGCCAGACTTGAGCTGAGCGAGGCTGAAATTGAAGAGTATCAAAGCGAACTTAGCCAGATACTGGACTACGTTAAGCAGTTGCAACAGGTCGATACTGCCGGGTTGCAACCAACCAATCAGGTCACCGGACTGATCAACATAATGCGTGAGGATGAGATTAAAGATTACGGCTATGATGCCCGTAAATTGCTGGATAATGTGGCACAGACTGAAGCCGACCAGATCAAAGTGAAAAGGATGGTTGAATAAGTATGATCTGGGAGCCGATTGATGATTTGGTTAAGTCGGTTAAAACCGGTCGCACTTCGGCCGTGGAGCTGGTCAATAGATCACTTAAAGCGATTGCTGACAATCAAGAATACCAGGCAATCATCAGCGTATTAAAAGATAACGCTATGGCCCGCGCCAAATTAGTCGACCAGGCTGTAGCAAACGGCGAAGATCCGGGAGTGCTGGCCGGCATACCTTTCATTGCTAAAGATAATTTCCTGGTTTACGGTAGTGACACGACGGCCGCCAGCAACATATTAAAAGGCTTTGTGCCGCCTTATCAGGCGAGCGCTATTAACCGGCTGGAAGCTGCCGGTGCCATCTGTGTTGCCAAAGCTAACCTCGATGCTTTCGCCCATGGCGCCAGTACCGAAAACAGCGATTTTTTCGTTACTAAAAACCCGCATGATAAGTCTCGCGTACCCGGTGGTTCCTCCGGCGGTTCAGCGGCAGCCGTAGCTCTCGGCCTGGCGCCGTTTGCTCTTGGCACGGATACCGGCGGCTCAATCCGGCAGCCTGCCAGCTTTTGCGGAGTGTTCGGGCTTAAGCCGACCTATGGTCTAGTCAGTCGTAGTGGCGTCGTCGCCATGGGTAGCAGCCTGGACTGTATCGGGCCGCTGACCAGATCGGCTAAAGATGCCGCCATCGTGCTTGACGTGATGAGCGGACGCGACGAACTGGATTCTACGACGATCGATAAAAACGCGGCCGGCTATAGCGGCGTTAAAGCCTTGAACCTAAAAGGGGTTAGAATCGGCCTGGTTAAGGAATACATGGGCGAAGGAGTTAATGAGGAAGTGAAAGCCGCCATCAAGCGGGCGGTAGAAGACTTGGCCAAGCGCGGCGCCATAATTAGCGACGTCAGTTTGCCGTCTTTACCTCTAGCTTTAGCCTGCTATTACATCATTACTCCGGCTGAGGTTAGCTCCAATCTTAGTCGTTACGACGGCGTCAGGTACGGCTACCGTGACAAGCAAGCCGCGGATCTATTCGAAAGCTATACGAAATCCCGTGGCCATGGCTTCGGCAAAGAAGCCAAACGCCGAATTATGATCGGAACTTACGTATTAAGCAGCGGTTACTACGACGCGTATTATAAAAAAGCCCAGACCGTTCGGACTAAGCTTATAAACGAGTTTGCCGCCGCATTCAGTTCGGTGGATTATTTAGTCGGACCGGTAGCGCCGACTACGGCCTTTAAGATCGGCGAGAACGCTCAAAATCCGTTAGCTATGTATTTGTCCGACGTTATGACGGTAGCCGCTAATTTAGCCGGAATACCGTCGCTCAGTCTGCCTCTAGCTAAGGACAAGCAGAATCTGCCGATTGGTATGCAGCTGATGGCTGCTCAGAAAAAGGACTATGAGCTATTAAGTTTAGCGATGGCGGTTGAGGAGACTATCAAATGACGATTTCAATTTCAAGGCATGAGCTGGCATACGGCGCGATTGGATTAGCCGTCGTTCTAGCCCTAGTAGCATTAATCATATTCTTAATAACCAGACGCAAAAAACGCGGTATAGAAGAGCGCTGGAAAGAGAACCAAAAATTGTTGGCCAATAAAAAAACCTGGCAGGACGCCATCATCGGAGCTGACAAATTGCTTGACGAAGTTCTTAGGAAACGTCACTTTAAGGGCAAGACTACGGGCGAACGACTGGTAGCGGCACAGCACGAATTGAGCATGAATGACGCGGTCTGGTTTGGTCACAAACTAAAGAATCGGATCGTAGATAACAAGGAATCGGTTACCAAAGCAGAGGTTAAAAAAGCTTTGCTGGGTTTTTGGCAGGCAATGAAGGACCTGGGGGAGTTTAAGAAAAATGACGAAAAACGCTAACTACAGCGCGACCATCGGCATAGAGTGCCATGTCCAATTAAAGACCGTATCTAAATTATTCTCTGGCGCCGGTAATGATGCTAGGCAGGCCGAGCCCAACACTTTGGTTAATCATATTGACTTTGGTTTACCGGGTGCGTTACCGGTATTTAACGCTCAAGCGCTATCATTAGCCAGCCGGGCGGCTCTGGCGCTTAAGACCAGACCGCAAAAGTTCTCAACCTTTGATCGCAAGCATTATTTTTATCCCGATTTGCCGATGGGCTATCAGATAACCCAATATGACCAGCCGATCATACTTGGCGGCAAGGTTGAATTTACGCTCAATAATGAAAAGAAAACTGTCGGCATTACCAGAGCGCACATGGAGTCCGATGCCGGCAAAAGTACGCATCCGGCCGGCAAAGACTACAGCTTGGTTGACCTGAATCGAGCCGGCACGCCACTACTTGAGATTGTCAGTGAACCGGACATGCATTCGTCGGCTGAAGCTAAAGCCTACGCCAAAGAATTGTACCTTCTGATGCGTTACGCCGATGTAACCGAAGGCGATCTCTATCACGGCAATATGCGTTTCGATGTTAACGTTAGTGTCAGTCAGGATGATAGCTTAGGTACTAGAACCGAGACTAAAAACCTGAACAGTTTCCGATCAATTGAAAAAGCCATCGATTATGAGATAAAACGTCAGATTGAGGTGATTGAGAGCGGCCAAAAAGTCGTTCAGGAGACTCGTGGCTGGAATGATGCAAAAGGCCGCACCATCTCACAACGCAGCAAAGAGAACGCCGATGACTATCGTTATATGCCCGATCCGGACTTACCGCCAATCGTGATTGATGATGATTACATTGAGAATATTGCCTCAACCATGCCAAGTTTACCTGATGAACTTAGACTTAAGCTGGCCAAAAACGGACTGAACGAAGCACAGATAGAAACTCTGATTGAAGCTAACGTGGATATTGCTCCAGCCGGCTATCTAAAACTGCTTGATGCTTACGCTGACGATCGCGAAGCTGCCAGAACCCTAGCTAACTGGCTGGTTAACGTGGATATTCCGCTCTTTCGTGATGAACCCTCATTTGCCGCCCGGGATCGTTCTAAACTGTACGCGGCAGTGCTAAAGCTGCTCAATGCCAACGCCTTAAGCTCAACGAACGCCAAAGAGCTGATCCAAGCCTGCTTGAGCATGCCAGAATTACCGCAAGCTATCGAAGCTTATGCTGAGGCCAACGGACTACTGCAGCAGTCCGACAGCGACGAGCTAAGCAGGGTAGTCGATGAAGTAATCGCCGCTAATCCTAAAGCTGTCAGCGATGTAATGAACGGCGAACTTAAAGTAATCGGCTTTTTGTTAGGTCAAGTCATGGCTAAGACCAAGGGTCAGGCTAACCCGGGTATGGCTAAGCAGATACTCGAAGCCAAACTGCTTAAGTAGCCGTTTTTTTTGAGCTTATATAATTAAAGCTGGTCTACAGCATGAGCCCTTATCATTTAAAACGATTAATTTTAAAGGATTAGATATTATGAAAATACTAGTTTTAGGCGGCGACGGATTTTGCGGATGGCCGACGTCATTATATTTATCAAAGGCCGGTCATGAGGTCGTGATAGTGGATAATTTGTCGCGTCGACAAATCGATGTTTTATTGGAGGTTCACTCGCTGACGCCAATCGCATCAATCCATCAACGCCTAGCTGCCTGGGAAAAAATAACTAATAAAACGATTAGTTATGTCGAGCTCGACGTTGCGCAGGAATACGATAAACTGGTTGAGCTTATTAAAACCGCTCAGCCTGACGCCGTCGTTCACTTTGCCGAACAGAGGTCGGCGCCCTATTCGATGAAAACGCCTAAAACCAAGCGCTATACCATAGATAACAACGTGAACGCGACCCATAATCTGCTTTGCGCTTTGGTTGAAGCGGGCAGCGACGCGCATATCGTTCATCTGGGCTCAATGGGGGTTTACGGCTACGGATGGTCCGGATCGGCACCAATTCCGGAAGGTTACCTACCGGTTAAACTGGATACGCCGGACGGAGAACTGGTAAGAGAAATATTACATCCGGCGAACCCGGGTTCGGTGTATCACTTGAGCAAGACGCTTGATCAGTTGATGTTTGCCTTTTATGCCAAGAATGATCAACTAAGAATCACCGATTTGCATCAAGGTATCGTCTGGGGGACCCAAACTGACGAGACGCTGCTGGACGAGGCGTTAATCAACCGCTTTGACTATGACGGTGATTACGGTACGGTGCTTAACCGGTTTTTGATGGAGGCGGCTATAAATCATCCGCTCACTGTTCACGGTAGCGGCGGTCAAACCCGGGCTTTTATTCACATTAGAGATACCGTCAGATGCATTGAACTGGCTTTAACCAATCCGCCTAAGTCCGGAGACAAACCGAAAATATTCAACCAGATGACCGAAACCTATACCGTTAAACAATTGGCCGAGTTAATTGCCAAGCTAACTCAAGCTAAAATCGAATACGTTCCTAATCCGCGCAAAGAAGACGATAAAAATGATCTCGTAGTTGAAAATCAGCAATTCCTGGCTCTGGGCCTGCAACCGACCACATTAAGCGAGGGATTATTAGATGAAATCGAGCAGATTGCCAAAAAGTATGCCGACCGTATTGATCAGACTAAGATACCGGCCAGATCAATCTGGAATAAGACTCTAAAAGCGTCCCAGCGATAAGCTGGTTGCGGCAAGTATGTTTTTAATATGTGAGCTGGGCGTCAATAAGGACTAGGGCGCAAGGGACAGTAAAGACTACAGCCGGATTCATTCCAGAAAATACCTTCGCTTTTAAGAATGACTTTTGTGTTGTAAAGTTAGATTATGCATTTGTTCGATCAGATAGTCATCGACATAGCGGCAATCCTCTTCAGTCTGTTCTTTTTGATTGCTTGCGGACTAATAATTTACGTTTGGGTAACCTATCGCCGTCTAGTCAAGCGAGCAACTATGGCAATTGACAGCGTCGAGTCGGTGAGTCGCATGATCAAAGAAGTCGGCTCCAAATCATCTCTTAAAACCGTAGCTAAAATATTAAGGTACATATTTGCTTCAAGCAGAAAGAGTTAAATATGAAAGCTAAAAATTCATTTAAAAAGACGGCGGCAACGGCGGCTCTAGTTGGCGTAGCCGGGTATGTTGCCGGGTTATTGACGGCACCGAAAGCCGGTAAGGAGACCAGGGCGGATATCCGACGGTCTCTACCGGCCAATAAACAAGATGCTCTCGAGAAAGCTAAGCTTTTGTATAACGAGATGGATGAGCTGTTAAGTAATGCGCGCGACGAACACGATAATCTGACCGCCAAAGCGCTTACTCACTTAAATGTAGCCTTGGATAAGGCAAAATCAGGCCGGGACAAGCTTGAAGTCGTGATTGAGTCGGTTAAAGCCGGAGAGGGCTCTGACCGCGATCTTAATAAAGCCATTAAAGAAGCCGAAAAAGCTGTCGTCCATTTCAAGAAGTTCATGCTTAAAAAATAACAATATAGGTCTGGCCAGCATATTGCTTAAGCTGCTATACTTTTAGTATTGATCTCACAAATAGTGGGCATAAAGAGACAAAAAGTTTAAAGAGGGAGCATGACAGAAAAAGCCTCAGCCAAGGAGGGTAAGCTCGGCAAAGCCGACTACGTGCACTTGCACAACCATACGCATTTCAGCGTACTGGACGGTCTGAGTAAGATTGGGCCAATGGTAGATCAGGTCAAGGAAATGGGCATGACCTCGGTAGCCATAACCGATCATGGCACGATGAGCGGCGTGATTGAATTCTATAAAGCCGCTAAAGAGAAGGAAGTCAAACCGATTATCGGGATGGAGACGTACATCGCGGCGCGCTCCCATACGGATAAAGACGTATCTAAAGACAAACCGAACTATCACTTGACTCTTCTGGCCATGAACGACCAGGGGTATAAAAACCTGATGCGCTTGTCTTCAATCGCAAATTTAGACGGATTTTACTATAAGCCCAGAATTGATTTCGAATTATTAAGTCAGTATAACGAAGGCCTGATAGTTCTAAGCGGCTGTATCGGCGGCGAGGTGGCAGACGCATTCAGAAACGGCCAGGACGCTATAGCCGAGACGATTGCCAAGCGATATAAAAAAGTTTTTAAGGATCGGTACTACATTGAAGTGCAGGATCACGGTCACCCTGACCATCCCAGTAAGTGGACGGAGCAAGAAAACGTTAACCAAAAATTACTTAAGCTCGGCAAAAAGCTGGATATACCCTGTGTCCTGACGTGCGATGCTCACTACTTAAGTCATGACGATAAAGAGGCGCACGAGATTTTACTATGCGTCCAGACCGGATCATATTTAAGCGACACCGATCGAATGAGTCTGGCGGACTTCGATTTGCACCTGACCGACCCTGAAGAAGTGATAGTCCGCTGGGGCAAGTCTCACCCTGAAGTTATAAAAAACACCAAATTAATAGCCGATCGTTGCAACGTTGAAATCGAACTTGGAAAAATATTAATTCCTAAGTTTCCAGTGCCAGGCAATAGCAGTGAGGCTGAATATCTGGAAAAACTGGTATATAACGGCCTAGCCGTCCGATACGCTGGCGCCGATCCGAAACATGCGGCCGACTTAAGCGTAGCCGAATGCTCTAAAATCCTACCGGAAAATGTGATAGAGAGGGTGCGTTATGAACTGGAAGTTATCGGAGCCATGGGCTTTCAGGGTTACTTCTTGATTATCCACGATTTCATAGCTTGGGGTAGAAGCCAAGGGATTGTTTTTGGGCCGGGGCGCGGTAGCGCGGCCGGTTCAATCGTGGCCTACGGACTCGGTATTACCTCCTTAGACCCGATAAAATACGATTTACTGTTTGAGCGCTTTCTAAACCCGGACCGAATCAGCATGCCGGACGTAGATATAGATATCATGGACACCAGACGTAATGAAGTTATAGCTTATTGCGCCGAAAAATACGGTCATGACCGGGTGGCTAACATCGTGACGTTCGGTACGATGGCGGCCAGAAATGCCGTCAGGGATGTCGCCCGGGTATTGCAGGTGCCTTATGCTGAGGCCGACCGACTGGCCAAGATGATACCGCCTCCGGTTCAGGGTAGGCATATACCTTTGAAAATATCTCTTAACGAGGATGCCGATTTAAAGCGTGAGTACGAAGTCAGCCCGACCGCCGCCCGGGTGTTTGACTTAGCCATGAAACTGGAGGGCACGATTCGCTCCCACGGCGTCCACGCCGCCGGTGTTGTCATTGCGCCGGATGAGATCGTTAAGTTCGCACCGCTTGAAATGGCTCAAAAAGGCGTCGTAGCCACGCAATACGCCATGGGTCCGATTGAAGAGCTCGGCTTGTTAAAAATGGACTTTTTGGGTCTGAGCAACTTAACTATCATCAAAAACACACTAAGGATTATCAAGAAGGTTTATGGCACGGATATAGATATAGATAATCTGCCTTTGGACGATAACAAGACCTTCGAATTATTTCAAAAAGGCGATACGACCGGGGTGTTCCAATTTGAATCCGCCGGCATGAAACGTTACCTTAAACAACTGCAGCCGACAATGTTTGAAGATATTATTGCCATGAATGCGCTCTATAGACCCGGGCCGATGCAATTCATCGAAGACTTTATATCGCGCAAAAGAGGCGAGCGAAAGATCGTTTATCCGCACGATAGCATGGCTGGCGTGCTAGAAAACACCTACGGCGTGCTTGTTTATCAGGAGCAGGTCATGCAGATCAGTAAGGAGGTTTGCGGATTCAGTGGCGGTGAAGCCGATACGCTGCGTAAAGCCATCGGCAAGAAAAAGATAGATATCATGCGTAAAATGCGCCAGCGGATGATAGAGGGTGCCAAAAAAGTATCTGGTATTGATGAACCGACTATGGAGAAATTCTGGCAGCAACTGGAAGACTTTGCCGCCTATTGTTTTAATAAATCGCACTCGGCATGCTACGCCATGATTGCTTTCCAGACAGCTTATCTAAAGGCCCATTACCCGGCGGCTTTCATGGCGGCCTTGATGACCTCGGATTATGATGATACGGAACGTTTGGCTATAGAAATCAGCGAGTGTCAGAAGATGGGGCTGCCGGTCTTACCGCCGGACATCAACGAGTCGTTCAATGAATTCGCCGTCATTCTGGATAATAAAAATCCGGCTATCCGTTTCGGGTTGACCGCGATTAAAAACGTCGGTAGCAATGCGGTAGAAGAGATCCTGCGGGCGCGCGAGAACGGCGGACCGTTTAAAAGCCTGGAAGAATTCCTGATCCGGGTTGATTACCATGCCGTCAACCGCAAATCATTAGAAAGCCTAATCAAGGCCGGAGTGTTTGACCGTTTCCATGACCGCCAATTACTGCTCGATAGCCTGGATTTAATAATCGCCTTTGCCGCTAAGGCTCAAAAGCAGGCCAATAGCGGTCAGACCGACCTTTTCGGCAACGCTATCACTACGGACGACGTCAAAGTCAGCCTTAACTTACCACCCAGCGTCAGCGAGAGGCATATTACGCGCGAACAGCTTATGTGGGAGAGGGAATTGCTCGGCTTGTATTTGTCCCAGCATCCGCTTAACCTTTACGAGAATATATTAAGTGAGCAGGCGGTAGCATTAAGTGAACTTAATCAGGACATGGACGGCATGAGCGTCCAGGCCGGCGGCATCATAACCGCAGTCAGAGAAATAATGACTAAAAACGGCCAGAAGATGGCGTTTGTGAAGATTGAGGATCTGAGTGGCGAAACTGAGGCGATATTGTTCCCGTCCAGCTACCAGCAAACACTAGGTCTTTGGGAGGTTGATCGGGTCGTATTAATGCGCGGCAAGATTTCCGCTAAAGACCGCGACGGCGTATTGAGCGATGAAATAAAAATCATGGTCGATGATGCCAGAGAGATAACGCCGGAACAGGCGGCTGCCTACCAGCTGACAAACAAAAAGGCAAAAGTGCCTAAACCGCGCAAAAAACCGGCTAATTCCGTAGCCATGCCGGGTCCGGGGGCTAAAGGAGTGGTCGATGCATTAAAAGAAAAACGGCTGTATATCCGCTTAAATGATTCCGATGACCAAACGCTGCTTATGAATCTTAAGCAAACGATTGATGAGCACAAAGGCAATACCGAAGTTGTATTGGTGCTTGGCCATGAAGATAATCGCCAGATTATTAAATTACCGTCCGGAATAGATACGAAAACGGCCGGAGTTGACCGGCTTAAGGCTATCATGGGCCAGGAAAATGTAGCAATCAGATAATCGCGATGCCGTTGTGGGCCAGTATCATGCCGCCTGTGGCTAGTACTATGAGCGTGATGTCGAGCAAAGGATGTTTGGCAGCAAATTCCTCGCCCTCTATTAGAACTTTACGCCAGGC
>JAJYKI010000083.1 GCA_021788675.1 bacterium
ATCCGGTATCTGCACAAAATCATCAATCAACGTTTGTCGCATCGAGCCGTTATATAAAGCGGCGGCTGGATGAAACAAAGGTAGAATGACAATTATAAGGTCATTGCCGGCATATCTTAGCGTGATTCGCTTTGGTTTGCCGTGATCGCGACTAATCTTAATATCTGGCAAAAAACAACTACCGGCATGCCTGCCCAACGTAACCACGACTTGTGGCCCGATAATCTCCAACTGTTGCTGAAGATAAGGCAGGAAGGCTTTTTTTTCATCGGGCAGTGGATCGCGGTTATCTGGTGGGCGGTATTTTACAATATTGGTTATATAAATTTCCTGACGATTCATTGAAATCATCGCCAGCATATCATTTAAAAACCTGCCGGCGGCACCGACAAAAGGTAAACCAGTATCATCCTCTCTCTTGCCCGGCGCCTCACCAATGAAAACAATGTCACTGTTCAAATTGCCGTCCCCGAACACCAGATTTTTAGCTTGAGCCGCCAGGTCACTACACACACCTTGATCAATAATTGACTGTCTAACCAACTCCATTTGTTTGGCCTTATTTTCTAACAACTCCATGATACATCTCCGCTAACAAATGAAATATTATCCTTAAAGCTATCATTAACAACACCAGAAACAGGACATAAAACCATAGATTCCCATCGTTTATAGCTAGATTAGCAAACAGATAGCTAAGTGCCAAGCCGACAAGCGCGCTGATGCTTTGTAAGGTCACTGATTTGGTCCGGCTGGTAGACTTAGCCCTTTTCATGACGGTTTAGTTTTCGTCTCGACTATCTTTAAGTGCGCGCTGAGCAGCTTTCATAGATAACTGCAGCCTGCCCCGATCATCAATCGCAACCAATTTGACAGTAACCCGGTCGCCTTCTTTGACAACATCGCTCGGTTTAGCTACCCGGGTTTCACTCATTTCAGAAACGTGAACCAGACCGTCTTTGCCTGGCAAAATCTGAACGAAAGCGCCAAAATCCAGGACACTGACGACCGGTACGTTTTCATATATCTTACCCACTTCCGGTTCGGCTGTAATACTTTGAATCCATTGTTTGGCTGCATTAATACTGGCCATATCCGGACTGGAAATACGGATCGTGCCGTCGTCTTCTATGTCTATTTCAGCACCGGTTTCAGAAGTAATCTTTTGAATCGTCTCGCCACCCCTGCCAATAACTTCCCTGATCTTTTCCGGATTGATCTGGATTGATTCTACCCGTGGCGCATACTGACTTAGTTCGTCTCTGGCAGCTGGAATTGTATCAAGCATATGCTTTAAAATAAGTGCTCGTCCATCTTTGGCTTGAACCAATACTTTCTTAAGCGTATCAACACTTAGACCATGAACTTTCATATCCATTTGTAAAGCCGTAATTCCCTTTTCAGTACCGGTAACTTTAAAGTCCATATCACCGGCAAAATCTTCAGCATCAGCTATATCACTTAAAACATAGATCCTATCTGTTTCAGTAATAAGTCCCATAGCAATACCGCTAACCGGCGCCTTAAGTGGTACACCAGCATCCATTAAGGCCATGCAACTCGAACAAGTGGCAGCCATACTTGTAGAGCCATTCTGGCTCATGATTTCAGTTACAGAACGAATAGCATAAGGAAAACTTTGTTCATCGGGCAATACCGGTAACAATGCTCTTTCAGCCAGATAGCTATGACCTATTTCGCGCCTACCGGGGCTACCTAAACGTCTAACTTCGCCTACCGTCCATCCCGGCGCATTATAGTGGTGCATATAGCGCTTCTCGCCACTAGTTTCCATAGTATCGATAGATTGGGCATAACTTAGAGGAGCCAGAGTAACTATGTTCATAGCCTGCGTGATACCACGAGTAAACAGACTTGAACCGTGAGCCCTCGGCAAAAAGCCTACTTGACTACTTAGTTGCCTGATCTCAGTCAGTTTACGTCCATCGGGTCGGACATTGTCCTTAATAATTCCTTCTCTAACGTCTTTGTGAACAGCTAGAGTAAACGCATCATCATAATCCTGCTTTTTATCATCATAGTCTTTGAATTTAGCTGACAGCTCCTCATGCATAGCGTCGCGTAGATTCTGTACCATTTGGTTGCGTTCGGGATAAGGAGTCCTGAGATTAGCTCCCAATTTGCCTTCAACCCACTTATCGACTGTTTTTTGAACTGATTCGTCTGGCAGAAGCAACGTAAATTCCTGTTTGGCAGGATTAACTTTGGCCAACAGTTCTTTCTGTAGAGCAATAGCGGGCTGCATAGCACTATGGGCATAGCTGATAGCTTCCGACAGCTGATCTTCACTGACTTGATTGGCGCCTGCCTCAACCATCATTACCCCATCACTTGTACCAGCTACCACCAGATCAAGTCCTCCGGCTTCCAGTTGGGCGCTGTCTAGAAAAGCCGATAGCTTACCAGCCTTGTCTAAGCCCACCCTCAAACCAGCTACCGGTCCATCAAACGGGGCTCCGGTCAGCATAAAAGCAGTACTGGTCGCTATCATTGCAACCATATCCGGACGAAAAGACGGATCCATTGAAAGAACCGTTGCGATACCTTGAACTTCGTGACGATATCCCTTAGGCCACAGTGGTCTGATCGGACGATCGATCAGACGCCCAATCAAAATAGCTTCATCGCTTGGTCTTCCTTCGCGCTTTACGTATCTTGATCCGCTAATCTTGCCAGCGGCATAAAATTTTTCTTCGTAATCGATACTGAGGGGAAAATAATCGAAGCCCTCGGTAGCCGTATTGCTGACCATAGCCGTCCCAAGTACAACCGTATCGCCATATCTGACAATAACAGACGCACTTGATCTAAAGCCTACTCGATTAATCTCTATGCTTAGTCGGCGCCCGCAAAAATCAGTTTCAACACTGATTATAGGTTTACCGTAAGGGTTAATAATATCTCCCATGAATTTCCTTTCCCTACAGACGAAAGATGTAGTCTTGGACTAGAGACAGAGTGCAAATATATTGGCGTTCTTGTGCGTTTTTAAATGTATCGCTTGCAATATATCTGTGGCTCTGCCCCCAGATCCCTATAGTAGGTATGAGTTAATGTGCACAAGCGCCTCTTCTCGAAACATTCAAGAAGAATGGTTTAAGCACATATTCTTAATTAACGTCGAATGCCTAATTTCTGAATGAGATCCAAGTAGCGTTGGCTTTCTTTTTTGGCAATATAGCCAAGTAAACGACGTCGTTTACCTACCAGCTGCACAAGACCGCGCCTAGCCATAAAATCATGCTGATTAACCTTCATGTGTTCGGTCAATTCTTTAATACGCTCGGTAAGAATTGCTACTTGAGCGCTTGCACTTCCGGTATCTGTCTTATGAGCCTGTACGGACTTTACCGCACTGGCCTTTTTCTCACTTGTTATCATTCAGATACTAATCTAGCAAAAAAAGCTCAATTTGGCAATAGGTTGTATCGGTCCATAACATATTGGACTCTGCTGGCATTAATTGTAGCGAGTCTAGCAAAGCTCGCATAGGACTTTTAAGTTTCAAGGTGAAGTGTGGCCGTTCTGTGTTGTACCATAACACCCAGTCC
>JAJYKI010000084.1 GCA_021788675.1 bacterium
CTGCCGTTTCAGTCTTGACCTTCTTAACATCAGCTTTAGTTTTAGGCTTCGTCTTAGGCTGCTTGGGCGCTTCATCTATCGATTCAAGTGGCGGCGCGCTCGGCGCATCGGCAAATATGTCAAGCGGGGGCGGTCCGGACTGGGCGTCTTCTTCAATCGCAACCTTAGGCTCTAGATTATCGGCTTTGGACACTTCGGAATCTGACGCAGTCTCCACACTGACAGCCGGATCCATCATAGCATCGACTTTTGCGACCAGCTTGGGGTCGTCGCTAATATCTAAATCGTCATTGACAATAATCTTCTTGGCCATAATTGCAGCATTAGCTTTTTAACAGTGTATATTATCCAGGCCGTTTAGGCTAAGCGGATTAATTAAACGTGAAAGATTTTATCATCATCAAGATTGGTGCGGATAAAGTTTGGCCGCTCCACGAACTGGACGCAATCGTCAAAGGCTGCCTGGCAGATACAGGGCAAGCCGATGAGCTACAGGAATAGAAATTGAAATAGATCAGAGGATCAACTTTCGCCACGTCACTACTGGGAATGTTCTGGTCTTTCTGGTATCCATAGTTACCGGTAATATATATCCCGTCCAAACCACCTACGGTCGTAGTTGTCGGGTATTGTACGAAACTTATGTAGGTGTCGGCTGCCTGGGTCGGCGACGGACTGGTATAGTTAACGATTTGTGATGTCAGTACAGCTACCGACGTAGCCGTAAAAGCCGGCGGCAGCACACCCTGCTTGGCAACGTTCATGACAACCTGACCTTCAACTTGCTGCCCATTGGCTGCGGTCAAGCTCATAACCGGCGAGGTAACCGTAGTGCCGGCATTACCGCTATCTACTACATTCCAGCTTGAAGGATAGTTAAACGTCATGCCGAAAGTCTGTGAGCTATGAGACGAAGAAGGGATGTTAACCGGCGGATTGGCCGCTACGCTCTGATGTGGAGCAATTGTCACCTGCTGGGTGGGCGTTTTGGCTAATTGTTTGGTGGTAACCTTGGCGGTTTTATGTCCGGCATACACCAGCAGTCCGACGGCACCAACTATAAGAATAAAGACTACTACTAAAAGCCAGATCCACCACTTCGAATGTTTAGGGGTTGGCTTGGCAGCATATCTTGGTGGAGGCGGTGGTGGCAAATCCGGCAACTGGTCATAGGCCGGTCTAGGCTGATTAACCTTAAATCGCTCAGGATCCATAGCTCCATTTTAGACCAATCTGTCCAGGCCGGGTAATCGGATTGTAGCTTAAGGTGTCAGCCGGTTAATATCACGCGGAAACAGGATGGCTTCTTTAATATTGCCCAAGCCGATTGTTTTTTCGACTAAGCGGTCGATACCAAAGCCACAACCACCGTGCGGTGGCAAGCCATGCTTGAAAGCTTGAAGATAAAAACGGTAACTTTCGTCGTCCGGCTTAAGACCCGAAGCTTTCATTTGGTCAATTAATTTATCGTAACGATGCTCGCGTTGAGGCACGGTCGCCAGTTCCAGACCCCTGAATAATAGGTCGGCGCTAAGAGCAGCGTCATCATCCTTAGACATATGGTAGAACTTCATTTTCGGTTTTGGTAAATCGGTCGCAAACACCGCTTCACAGCCGTCATGTTCTTTTGCATATTCGCATATCCAACGCTCCTCGTCGGGTGTCAAATCAATTTCACCGGACATGTCTACCTTGTTGGCCGCCTGATACATCTCATGAATTTGTTTCATTGAGTAGCGCGGGAATTGCGGCTTGAGTACCGGCTCGGGCGCCCTAAGCTGCTTAAGTTCACTGCTGTATTGTTCCCATATTTTAGTGACGGTGTAATAAAGCATATCTTGTACCATGTTTAAAACGTCTTCATGGCTATTAATGAAGGCCATCTCTATATCCAGCATCGTAACCTCTGAAACGTGCCTGGTAGTGGCGCTGGGCTCCGCCCGGAAGGCCGGCCCGATTTCAAAGACCCGCTCGAAAACACCAACCATAACTTGCTTGTATAACTGCGGGCTCTGTGCCAGGCTGGCCGGCTTGCCGAAATAGTCCAGCTTAAAGACTTCGGCGCCACCTTCTGCGGCATTAGCCACCAGCTTGGGAGTTTGAATCTCCACAAAATCATGCTCATACAGAAACTGACGAATTAGACGCAATAGATTCGATCTGATTAAAAAGACTTTGGCTTCGTCAAGGTTACGTAAGCCGATGGCCCGGTGTTCGAACAAAGTATCCAGGTTTTCCGGCTTATGACTCAGCGGCTTGTCTATTTCTATCGGCGGCTCAAACTCGACCGGTACCATAATCTCAAGCTTAGCGTCGTGTAATTCGGCGCCGCCGGGTGCACGCGGCTCGCTAACGACCTTACCGTCAATCACCATTACGGTTCCGATTTGCATGCCCTTTAGCTTGTCGGCCTCAGCTTTATCGTCGATGACCGCCTGAACGATGCCTTTGCGGTCTCTTAGGTTTATAAACGTCAGTCCGCCTAGTAAGCGTTTTTTATGCAGCCAACCCTCCAAGTGGACGGTTTCGCCAATATGGTCCTGTAGCTCGTTACTGAGTAAGCGCATCTTCTTCATCTCCTTCAATATTCAATGACTCAATGTTTGCTTCCGGTTTTAGATCATTACTTGCATCAGACCTTTTTTCCGGTTTGGTCTGCGGCGTCAGGATTGACCCCAAAGCGTCTTTTAGAGTCAAAACTCCTAGTGGTTTATGATCACCGGAGTTAACTACGAATAAGGTCTGGCCGCTAAGTGCAAATTTGGCCAATGCACTCTCCATTGGTTCATCCTTGCTTAGATATCTTACAGGAGTCCGCATGTAATCTGCTACCCTGCCCTCAGTTTTTAGTCCGACATCATCCCTGTTTAAGATACCAGAAAGGGTTTTCGAGCCTTTGGGTCCATAGACCGGAAATACGGTCTGCTTGGATTTATGCATATCGTCAAGCAACTTGGGTCCGATTGGTTCATCGGCGTGAAGTGTCATGATATTTTTCCAATCAACCATGTAGTGATTAACGCGGGCCGACTCAAAGACCAGCAGCTTGTGCAAGCGACCGATCTGGGTGGCGCTTATGCGATTGTCGGCTTGCCTCTCTTGAGCATACAAAAGCGCCTGCAAATCCTCACTTTCATATATGCCGGTGTGCTTGGCCCCCCCTGAGCGCATCGCCCCCGCCAACACTTTACCCGGATTGTATAACCATGTCAGCATCCATACAAAATAACCGGCCGAATGCCTGCTCAAGCGGCGGCCAAAGTCTGAATTGGCAATCTCCCCCAGCCAGGCGTACGAAAGCCACAGCCAGACCAGCAGCAAGCCGATACCCAGCCAATCCGGAGCTAACCGGTTAAACAAAACTAACGCTATGCCGCCAGCCAACACGATAACGATATAGAGCAAGGCCTCTAAAACCGGACCGTAGGCCGCTACCGGATAGATTGCTTTAGCAAAGCCATCACCGTTAATTGCCCGCCGCTTTAGCTCATAAATCG
>JAJYKI010000085.1 GCA_021788675.1 bacterium
GATGTTTAAAAACAGGAGCACCTGATCATCTTTAACTGTGACTATGCCGTTACTAATCGGAATATCTATTTCCTCATCCTCTGTTTGAATAATGACGGAACCGGGATTAATGATTGAAAAGAAATCAGCATGACCGGGAAGAATGTCGAAACGACCGACTTTGTTGGTCGCCGAAACTGACCGGGCTTTGCCTTCGTAGTACAGCTCAAAAGGCGCTCTGGCTTGCACGTTCAAGATAGCGTCTTCGCTCATTTTGCAGCTGTTTCCTGGGTCTTCTTAGCCGCCTCTTTGGCCGGCTTGGAGTTATCGTGGCTGGTTATGCCCAAAATTTCTTCTATGCCGGAAAGGGTTTGCTCGCGCGAAAAGTACTGGCCTGGCTTACCCGTCAGATGTTCTGCTACCGAGAAATCCTGTGAGAAAAACTGAATTAGTTTCTTTGCGTTCTGGTAATCGCGACGGTCGTCAGGCGATAATTCGTTTTCGCCGATAATGGCGATGATATTTTTAAGCGAATCGTATTTTTGCATGATGGCCTGGACTTTGGCCACCAAGTCATAGTGTCGCTGACCGACGATAGCCGGAGTTAACAGGCTTGACGTAGTCTTAAGCAGGTCGACTGCCGGTCGAATGCCTTGCTCGGCTATAGAACGGTTCAGGACCAATACGGAGTCAAGCTGTTGGGATATGGACTGCACTGCCGGATCGCTTAAGTCGTCGGCCGGTATATAGACGGCCTGCACGGACGTAATTGATCCTTTGTCGGATGAGCTTAAACGATCCTGTAGCCGGCGAAGTTCAGAGAATACGTTAGGCGCATAACCACCTTCTGATGGAATTAAGCCGAAGTTGGTAGATATTTCCGTCATGGCCTGAATATGGCGGTAGATGTTGTCTATGAAAAACAAGATGTCCTTACCTTCTTCGTCACGGAAATATTCAGCTGCCGTTGCGGCGGCCGGACCAACCATCGAACGGATTGCCGGAGTTGAGTCCATCTGCCCAAAGAACATGACGGTGTTATTGAGTACACCCGTGTCTTTTAGCGTCTCATACAGTTCGTTACCTTCACGGATGCGCTCCCCGACACCGCAGTATACCGACAGGCTGTTTTTATCTTTCGTGACATTATGGATCATTTCCATAGTCAAAACTGTCTTGCCGACACCGGCACCCCCGACAATACCAATTTTGCGGCCCTTAACGAAAGGAGTTAGAAAATCTATCACTTTCAGTCCGGTTTCAAGCAGTTCGAAAGATTGTTTCTTGTGATACGACTTAATGCCGCTGGGTTCGCTGACGATGCGCCGTTTGTCATCTACGGCCGGCTTACCGTCCAGAGGCTCGCCAAGGGCGTTGAATACCCTGCCAAGCGTCTTCGGTCCGACCGGTACCGATACCTTCTGTTTACTACGGCCGACTTTTTGTCCGCAGCGTAATTCCATCGAGTTATCTATATTCACGCAAACCGCGCCATTGTCCGTGTAATAGGAAACTTCCAGATTGATATCAGGCAGACCTTCGACACTTAACAGTTCCTTTATATCCGGCTTGGCACTTACGACCTCGACCTCAACCATCAGCCCCTTAAGAGCAATGATGTTGCCGACGTAATTATTATCGGATATGGCAGATTCTTTTTTAGACATTATTACCCGCCTTATGCTTGCGTTTAATACTTACCATGACTTCGCGCATGCGCCGGTCGTTTTCAGAACGTTTCGCCCGATGGTATTCAAGCGTATATAGACTCACGAGGTCACTGGCCCGTTTCTTAGCCACGGCCATGGCATTAAACCGGCTGGCGTCTTGGGCCAGACTGGATTCCAGAATAACTTGGGAAAATACCAGCGTCATCATAGCCGTTTCCATTATATCCGCGATCTCATCAAGCGACGGCTCAAATATTGTGTCTTGTTCGGTAATGATGTCCTGATTCAAATCGGCTTCTTCACTTAAGGTTTTAATCGATTGCACCAGATCAATAGTCTTAATGTCCTGAACGCCGATTGAAACGTACTCCTCATAGTAAACTTTGGCTTGCTTATACGGCTTGATCGAATCGATGACCGGACTCACGTCTATATAACTGTCGCTTTCCGGAACCTTAAAGAACTTCACGAAATGGATGCCGCGCTGCGTTAGCTGCTGGGCACCGTGACTGCCGAGCACGATAATGTCCGTGGTCTTAGCATCATAGTTCTTAAGCAAGGTCTCAATCAGACGCTCATCTATATCTCCCGATAAGCCAGCCTCGGCGGATATGACCACATACACGTCCCGCTGAGTCTGGTCTGGCGCACGATGTGTAATTCTGGAATTCTGATCAACTCTTATAGCGCTGTATTTGCCCCACAGTAAATTAAAGAACAGCTTGGACATCTCAACCTTGCCCTTAATCTTGGCAATCTGCGTAGTTGCCAGCGATTCAAACACGCCAGTCAAATCCTCGACAGTCTGGATTTGTTCAGTATCTTTTTCGATAACGTTAGCTCGCCGCACCGCTGGCCTCCTTAGCTTCAGTCTTGTCGTCTTCGGTCTCAGCTTTAGACTTCAAGGAATGCTTTTTAAGCAATTCCGCTTCAATTCGATCGAAGTCCTTATCGTCCTTAACTTCGTGCGATAGTTTTTTAACCGACTCTTTTAGACCCTTAACGTCTATATCCGCTTCAGCATTACCGAGCAGAATAGTCTCAAGCGCCAGCTGCTGCTCGACCAGCGTATACAGTTCTTCCGGGCGCTGCTGTAATACAGCGTAGATTTGTTGTCCCAATTTAAGATCGGTAGCCGCCTCTTTGGAAAGGTTGGACCCGAAGTGAGCGAATTCCTCCGCCCGGTGATAAGCCGCCAGTTTCTGGAATAAAGTGCCTGACAGGCGCTTTTGGCGCCCGGTCTGGGCTTGACCGCCGACACGGGACACGGAAAGCCCGGCATTGACGGCCGGTCGGATGCCCTGACGGAAAATGTTGAGATCGAAAATAATCTGTCCGTCGGTAATCGACATGATAGCCGTCGACAGATAAGCCGTAATATCGTCATTTGGCGTAATAACTACCGGCAATGCTGTCAGGGTTTTTTTGCTATCCAGTAATTTACCGGCTCGCTCTAAAAGAGAAGAGTGCGCATAGAACATATCACCCGGGTATGAATCCCGTCCCGGATCGACTTCCTGAATAAGCGACAGTTGTCGATAAGCTTCGGCGTGACTGGATAAATCATCGTAAACAATGATTACGTCCCGGCCGCCGTACCAAAGATTCTCAGCCATCGCACAGGCCGCATAGGGCGCCAGATATGACAAGGTTAGCGAATCGAATATATCCGCCACGACGACAATGGTATGGTCCATCGCTCCGGACTTTTCCAAATTATTAAGCAGTGATTCGACATCGACC
>JAJYKI010000086.1 GCA_021788675.1 bacterium
GAGCTGGACTGTGCCGGCAACCGGCGCATGTGCAAGCGTAGCAGTATTGCCGCTGACTGTTACCACTTCGTTGCAAACAAACATTCCCGGCAAATCCACATTGACTGATTTGGCCGTCAGGCCGGCAATCATTTTATAAACTTTGCCGGCAGTATTTTTGGTGCTGGTCGCCGTTGCTTCCTGGGCGATCCTGGTCGTGCCGTCGTTTGCCAAAGTTAGAACATCGCCATTAACGGCCGTGACTCGGTCTATTTCCACGTTCGGATCATCGGACGGATCAGCATAGTCGGTCGAATTCCACCAGGTGACATTAAACGGCGCGGTTGGCAACTTTGCCCCGTCGCCAGAATTGAGCGTGACAGAAAAAGCCGTGGCGCTATAGCCAATGCTAACCGTGACTTTGGCAAAGTTTTTAGCATTATCCAGCATTGCCTATCCCAATTAATTAATGTGCTCGATCTCGAATACGTCACCGGCTGCAAAGGTGGTGAAGTAAATCACCGGCGCCGTCCCGGTGTATTTGGTCGGAACGTCGATGACTTGCATCGTGCCGGCCGGAACCACGCCAAAATTCAAAGACTGCCCGGCTTTCCAGGCCCAATGAATTGCGCCCTTGTTGCGGTTTTTAATCCGAGCTTGGGTATAGCCTGGTTGCAAAGTCAAACTTTGCTCGCTCGAATGAGTTGTGACCGTTGCTTTGGTTGTGACTGGCTGAAGTTGTGCCATAAATTTGTTTTACTTTGATATTTTATTTTATTCATTGGGAGTCCATGACTCAGGTCTCTCGTAGCAGCGGCAATTAACATGGCCTGGCGGCGCTCCTACGTCGCTATAATCAAAATTGTAAGTCTTCCCGGATTCCGTGGTATAGCTATCACCTTTATCAAAGAAATTCTCTTCAACGCTGATAACCTTGCCGTCCAGTTCCTCGCAAAGATCACACACATCGCTATCCTCGGCCGTATACCATTTTATTGTCGTTACCCCTGATTCTTTCCAGCCTACCTTAATCGAATAATTGGCGATCCGGTTGGTTTCCGTAATTGCGACCATGGATGCGCGGACGCTATTAGAAAATTCATAAACACCTTGGACTCTGTCAATTAACTTGTCGATACTTTCACCGGCTCCCAATCCTTCGGTCAGTTGGGTTTCTAAATCAGCCAAGGTTGTCTCGTTGTATTTTTGAGACAGTAGTTCTATGGATTGATCTATGCTTTGCTTAACCCCAACATCATTCAAAATATCGTAACCGGGTTTACCAAATCCGGCGGCCGCCTGTTCGCCTTCCTGTCTAGCCAAATCAATTAAGATCGGGCCGACCATATCAATCATCGCCTTTGTCCACTCATCCTTATTAAACAAATCTTTAATATCCACCTTAGTCCGTACCGCTTTATCACCATAAAGTTTTTTTAGGTTTTCTAATACGGTTTCTTTTTGATCGCTATTAAACTGTAGGACTTCATCCTTTATTTTTTTTATGTATTCATCGACACGCTCAGTGAATTTTTGGTAGACAATATAATACTCTTCATCCGTCAACTCGTTAGTTTTTTTTGCTTTAATCTCTTCCAGTTTTTTGGTGAACTTGTCGGCGAACGCATCGGCCAGTTTACGCCGGCGTTCCGCGTTGCGGGCATAGCGCGTTTTAACAAAGCCCACGTCCTTTTTGTTCTTCTTGGACTTAGTCGGCTTATTTTGTGGCGTGACTGGCTTGCCATCCTCGGTCGCGGTTGGTCCGGTGTGCTCTTCTTCAATCGGTGAGCCAACCGGTTGCATGGTTTGGGAAATATAAATTTTATCCCCGCCTTCGACGGGACCTAAGCCCTGGAACTTTTCCCGGGTCTCATTCAAAGTTAAGACCTGCCCATTGGCCATAACAGCTTGCATTTCCAAGGTCCTGAAAGATTTATCTTCAGGAGTGGGATCCAAGAAGCCGAGATAAATATTGTCGCCGTAGCGCGGCACTAAAAATTCGTTCAAATAGGAAACGATCTGCTGCAGCTTTGGCTTGATGACCCGGTGGGAGAAAATATAATCGGCCGTTTCCGCGGTGGCCCGGTTGGTATCCGCTTCCGCTGTGCCCAAAATGGTCTGTGAAACGCCGAAGCCTAACATAATGCGCTTGCGCATCTCTTCCATGAAGTTAGGCATATCCATATCCTTGCTTTGGTTGAGCAGGGTAGTGTTGGCTAGGGTCACACCTTTTGGCAAGATTAGCGGCCGGTGCGCGTTTGCCACGCCTTGGTGGGTGCTATCCCAGGTAATACGCAGCCGCTCAAGCATGGCCTCGTCATTGCTGTCAGACTGCAGCACGATGCCGAGCTTAGTGCCTTTAATGAACATCTGGCGGTTTAACTCCATAGCATCATTGTCGCCATCTATCCACGGCGCGATAGCCTGGACCGCGCCAATGCCGGCATAAAAATCGTTCGGATCCGGATATTTCAAATGCACAATTTCGTAGGGCTTAAAGAAATATTCTTTGTTCTCAATAGTAAATTTGTATCCCTTAATCTGATAGGGATACATGGTTTTATCATAAATAATTTTTACCGCAGACGGATCAAGCAAAAACATTGAATCCGGCTTGTCAGTATCTTTGGAAACGCCATTTAGCAAAATATAGGCGTTGCCGCAAAGTTCCAAGTGCTCGCCGATAGTATATTTGAATTCCGGCCCGGTCTGGCGTTCGTTGACGCCGTCGAGCAGATCCAGTAGCTCGTGCTCCTCGATCTCGTCGACGCTGCCGTCTTCGTTGATGCTGTAGAGCTTAAACTGCATTTGCGCGATCTCACGGGCGATCGCATTTACACACGCGTAAACAAGCCCGGCATAGGCTGCCATGGCTTTGCTGGCGTCCACTGATTTCCCGCTGCCCGGCCGCCAGATAGCGAACGGATCGGATCCCCCGCCTAAAGTCGCGGAAATGCCTTTGACATCTCGAATACCCTCACGGCCGAACTCAATCGGGCCCTGGGGTCTTTTGATGGTAAACGGAATATTGCCAGCAATCTTCTTAACCCAGTTCGGCAATGCCACTGTGGTGTCAGTGCTGATCTTTTATGTTTTATGCTGGGCCGCGTACGATGTTCGTCCTGACTACTGGCGGCATTTGGATTTTGTTTCGGATAACCGTGTACCGGTGCATTTTGTTGAAGTCGCAGGTAATTTCACCCTGTACCGTCAACAAGCCGGTGATTTCGATCGTAAAAGGTTCTCTACCGATAATTTTATCGCATAAGGCGTTAATTTTGGCCTTCAGACGCGTCGTTTTCGGAATGTCGGTGTTTGGCTCGTATGTGTATTCATTACGAGTCAAAAACTGGATTTTGTTACAAAAGGGGCAGGAAATAATCACGCGCTTGCTCATGG
>JAJYKI010000087.1 GCA_021788675.1 bacterium
GTAGCGGCGCTATGGGAGAACACAAAAACACAGACATGGTAAGGGTAAGATTTATAGGCGGTGCCGACTGACCCGATACTACGGTTTCATTGACAGTACTTGTGCCATCATTTCCAGACGGTGATATCCACTGCAAATACTGATAATCAACTGGGCTATAAGGAGAAACTCCGTTAATCATGTCTCTTGTTGTTGTCGAACCGCCTATCGAATGATCCGTACTAAGATTAGAATTACAGTTACTATCGAAACTTTGAGCAGTTTGTTGAGCATTAATCAACTTACTGTCTAGGAGAGACGCGCTGGAATACGTAGCAGCATAAGCTTTACTATGAAAGTTCATTAGCATAAATATTGCAGAGAATAAAATTGATAGTGCCAGTAAAATTATTTTTGAATTATTATGTTTTGTCATACAGTTACCTACTTTGGTGGATTAGGTTGAATCGGATCTGTAACATTTCTAGATTCAGTTTTAATCTGTGATTCTATTTGCTGATTTTGTTTAATAATAAACTGTATATCTTTTTGTAAAATCGCCACACTTGGAACTCCTTTAAGATGCGGGCTCAAACCAACCTTAGGACTATATAGTCGTTGAAGCTGGTTCATATAGTTCGTAGCCTGAGAACCGTTACCGATACTAACAAAATAATAGGTAACGACGTATAGACAATTAGGGTCTTTTTGGAAATTATTAAGTCTAGTTATTTTTAATTCTTCAGTCTGGACCGATTTATTGTTTTGTATATCTCTGGAAGCCTGATCTAGAAGGCTAGTATTTGTACCGGTAGAGCATACAGCTTCGGATTGATTTTTGGAATTCTGATAATAAAGATAGTATCCAATCGATGACCCAAACACAATAATCACCAGAACTATAAGATAAAAGTATTTTTTTATTCGTGGCTTATCACTATTTTTAAAATTAGATGTCTTAATAGTACTGCCTATATTGTTCTCTGCTTGACCCATGCTAACATTAAATATATCAAAAACTTAACCGTTTTGTAACTAAGCTACCGAAACTCTGGTTTATATTTAATTATTTACGATGGTACAGAAATTAGTGCCTTATAGCCAATCCAACTGCTACTGAAAACTGGTTGGAAATACTAAGTAATTCGTTTTGTCGGCTTGAATCATAACTAACATTGCGCCAAGCGTTACCGATTTC
Organism: bacterium; assembly: GCA_021788675.1. Lineage (GTDB taxonomy): Bacteria > Patescibacteriota > Saccharimonadia > Saccharimonadales > UBA4665 > JAJZWH01. The sequence continues at coordinate 1,178 of JAJYKI010000087.1, forward strand.
CACGTTCACTCCGATTCTATTTGCAATATAAACCGGAAATTCTGGTAAAACAGATGCTCCCCCGCTGACTATAACCTTGTCTAATTTAAGACCCTGGTATCTTGTCATAAAGAATTTGATGGACTTTTCCACTTCAGTCATAAGAACATCTATAGTACCGCTTATAGCTTGATATATCTGACCCTCAAGCTTCTGCTGATTTAAACCGAACTTTGTCACAAACTGCCTAGCTTGGGCCTCATCAATATTAAGATTCTGCACGGCGGCCTTAATTATGGCATCATACCCTGTTGGTATTGACCTCGTAAGCCTAGGAGCTCCATTTAAAACGACGACGAGATCAGTTGATCTATTACCCATATCCATAACCATCTGTGGCAAATTAGATCCCGGATCGACAAGTGCCCGTACTAGAGCTAGACCATCAGGCTCAAAGGCTATGACGTTGAGCCCGATAGATTCAAGCATATCAAGACGTGACTCCACATATTCGTTTGGGACACTGGACAGCAATATTTCAACTTTATTCTTGTTTACGGGCGAGTCACCTAATAGCTCCCAGTCTATTTTTGATTCGTCAATTGGTGTGGGAATCAAGGAATCCGCCTGATATTTGATTGATTTTGCCAACTCTTCTTTATTAAGCCTATCTATATCAACCACGGTAGTAAACACGCGCTGCGACGGCAAGCCAACCGCCACATCTTTTGTCCTTATACCCGACTTATCAATAATAGATTTTACATACTGACCTAGTTGTTGCTGGTCGGACTTGGAGTCACTTAAAGAAACTTTGGGATCGATAGGCATATAAGCATACGACTGCAGGGACTTTGCATGTTCAGATCCTGACAATTTTACAATCCTTACACCTGTAGTTCCAATATCTAGACCAAAAAAATCGTTTGAATTTCCGCTTAGTAGACCCATATTGCCTCGATTATAGCATAAGAGCTATGCCCAAAACGGATAGTTTTAGGTAGTTTTATATCTATTAACGGTATTTTTGCCCACCGGTTATACATTTTTATATCCTTAGTATTAGATTACAATAGCCCGAGCCATTGCACAATGTCATAGTCGTTAGTTTAAGATTTTTGTGAGAGCCCAGGAAGATATTGCCGAAATAAATGCTATAAGTAGGCGTAGATATGACACAAGCCTATCTCTTGAGATAAACTGTTGCATCTCTAAACCAGATGACAAAAAGACTCCGTGGATACCAACCCGGATTCGTAAAGTCATTACACGGCTATCATTTGGCTAGAGCAACATATTATACACATCAGATACATGTTAAGAGTGCAGCCATATTTACCAGAAGATCTACGTCAAGAAATTAACTAATTGTGGACATTGAGTTGCCATAACCTGACAACAAGAGGGATAGGGTTTACTCCAAGAAGTTTATCCTAAGCCTTGAATAAACTAGTTGCAAGCCTTAGCCCAACTTTTTCGTACCACTTATCAAAACTAAATATAGCATCGGCATTTGTTGTCTTAGCAACTGCTGCAACGACAGCGTCAAACATTGTGTTTTGCTTGCTGCCCTTTGGTTTAAATAAAGTTTCCGCCTGCTCTAAGATATTTTGGTCAACTGGTACTATATTAAATTGACCATCTCTTAGCATTTGGGCCATATCGCCTGCTAGACCAGAATTACTAAGCTTCCTCTGAAAAGTCGTAATAGCTTCTACTATTGTAGTAGATGGGTAAACTAGTTTAACCTCACTAGCATGCAAGTCCTCGAGTGTTTTAACAGCATCTAATGCTAAAACGTCATCTTTGTTAACTAGAGCAATTAACGCATCAGTATCAACTACTACCGTTTTCATAAGCCCTAACTACTACTTTCCCCACAAGTATTCATCATGCTTGGATGCTAAGTCTTCGGGTAGTTTCTCGTTTTTTAGTAATTTGCGGGCTCTTTCGGTAAAGTCTAGAAGATTCTTTGAGGAGTCTTTATTTTGCAGTCTTTGCAGTCTTTGAAGGTCTTCTAAACTTACTATAGCAACTTGAGGCTCTTTGTGGGTTGTAACTATAGCAGGACGTTTTGTCTTTCTAACGTCATTAAATACACTTTTATAGTCACGCAATATATCTCTAGCCGTAACTATTGTCGTTGTCATGAATATTAGTATATATATTGTCAGTATTTTTGTCAATATATTGTATCGGTCCA